>DRKG01000390.1 GCA_011051855.1 bacterium
ATGGTCTCGACATCGACACTCGTACCGACGTCTACTCGCTCGGCGTGCTGCTCTACGAACTCCTGATCGGGACGCTGCCGTTCCCACGCCAACAGTTGCGCGAACTCGGTCTGCTGGAAATGCAGCGCGTGATCCGCGAGCAGGATCCCCCGCGCCCGAGCACGAGGCTCGCGATGCTCGGCAACGCCGCCACGGAACACGCCTTCGCACGCCATCTCGACGTGCGCGGGCTGCGTCGCGAACTGCGCGGCGACCTCGACTGGATCGTGCTGAAGGCACTCGAGAAGGATCGCACCCGTCGCTACGAAACGGCCCAGGAACTGGCCGCCGACCTAGCGCGGTTCTGCGCGCTCCAACCGGTCCTCGCACGCGCTCCAAGCCTTCGTTACCGGCTCGGTAAGTTCGCACGCCGCAAGCGGGCGCTCAGCATCGCACTCACCGTATCGCTTGCGTCGCTGACCATTGGCGGTGCTACGGCCTACCACCAGTACCTGCGTGCCGAGCGCGAAAACGAATTGATGATCGAACAGCGAGCTCAGGCGATCGCCTACCTCGACGCCATCGCGACCTTGGCCGACCTTCTAACCGCGGACGGGACGCGACCGCAAGCCGACGACGCGCGCTTGCGCAGCAAGCTCCTGGCCTATACCCGAACCATCGACGCACGCTTGCAGGCTTTGGCGGCCAGATCAATCGGCGTCTCCGCCAGTTCCGACGGCACGGCAACCCTGCGCTTCGCCGATTACGCGACCAGACAGGTCTACGAGCACCTCAGTCGCAATCGGCATGCTCTCGCCGTGCTGATCCGCGTCACCGCCCCCGAGCTGCTACCGCAGTTGGGGGCCTCTTGGCGCAGATAGCTGCGGGCGGGCAGCTTACCGAACCCGGGCAGCTTACCGAACCCGGTTCAATCAACAACCTGACCGGGAACGGTTCCCGGGCCTGATTCCCGGTGCGGGCAGTGGCTGTTCCGGGTTCGGTGCGTCCGCCGGGTCGGCATGCACGCTGCGTGGGCTTTTTCCCGGCGAGGTTGTTGTTTGTACCGGGTTCGGTACGGCCTACACGGATAGGGGGCCGACCTTCTTCTCGACGGCCGTGACCAACGTCCCGTCCTCGACGAGTTCTTCGGCGGCCCGCAGATCGGGGGCGAGGAAGCGGTCGCCATCGAGGCCCTGGATCCTGCGGCGCAGGGTCTTGTAGGCCGCATCGACGCCCTTGCCCGGTTTGAGCTTCTCACCGAGATCGAGCCCCTGCGCGGCGCACAACAGCTCGATGCCGAGCACCTTGGCGGTGTTGGCGACGACGCGGTCGGCGTGCCGTGCGGCGGTCACGCCCATCGACACGTGGTCTTCGCGGTTGGCGCTGGTCGGCACGGTGTCGACGCTGGCGGGGTGCGCGAGGGTCTTGTTCTCGCTGGCGAGCGATGCGGCCACCACCTGCGGGATCATGAACCCCGATTCGAGGCCGGGATTGCGGGCCAGGAACGGTGGCAGGCCGGAGATGTCGGGATTGACCAACTGCTCGATGCGCCGCTCGCTGATGTTGGCCAGCGTCGACACGGCGATCTTGACGTAGTCGAGCGCCTGGCTGACCGGTTGGCCATGGAAGTTGCCGGCCGAGATCACGTCGCCCGGGAACACCAACGGATTGTCGGTGACCGAGTTCGCCTCGGTGACCAACACGTCGAGGCCGTAGCGCACGCCGTCCTTGGCGGCGCCGTGCACCTGGGGAACACAACGCAGCGAGTAGGCATCCTGCACCCGGTCGCAATCGCGGTGGCTCGCGACGATCGCACTGTCGGCCAGTAGCGTGCGCATGTTGTCGGCGGTGGCGACCTGGCCATCGTGCGCGCGCACCTCGTGCACGCGCGGGTCGAACGGCCGCTCACTGCCGCGCAGCGCCTCGATCGTCATCGCACAAGCGATGTCGGCGACGCGGCACAGGCGCAGGGCGCGGTCGACCACCAGGCAGCCGATCGCAGTCATGATCTGGGTGCCGTTGATCAACGCCAGCCCTTCCTTCTCACGCAATGCGAGCGGCTTGCGGCCCAGCTTCTTCAGGGCCGTGGCGCCGGCGATCACCCGGCCACCGTGGTGCACCTCCCCACAACCGATCAACGGCAGCGCCATGTGACTGAGCGGCGCGAGGTCCCCGGACGCGCCGACCGAACCCTGGCTGGGAATCGCCGGGATCATGTCGGCATTCCACAGCGCGATCGCCTGGTCGATCAGCTCGGGGCGCACGCCCGAGCTGCCGAGCGCGAGGTTGTGGATGCGCAGCGCGAACGCCAGCCGGCTCTGCTCGACCGTCAGCGGTTCGCCGACTCCGGTCGCGTGACTCAGCAACAGGTTCTTCTGCAACTGGCCGAGCTGGTCGTCCGGGATGCGCACACCGGCGAGCTTGCCGAAGCCGGTGTTGATGCCGTACATCGTCGCGCCCTTCGCGACCGCTTTGTCGATGATCGCACGGCACTTGACGACTCCGCGACGACTGCGCTCGGTCAGCGCGATGCGATTCTTCGCGCGACTCAGTGCGACGAGCGTCGCGAGGGGCAGGTCGGGTTCTCCGAGCAGGATCTTGGCCACGCGGCGAAGCTAGCGACGCGCCCGATGATTCGCTACGGGCAAGCCGTCGCCCACCCTGACCCGATCCATGCATGGATCGGGCGGCGGCGCTACAGCGACGGTGACTCGAGCTGCAGCGGCGGCGCGGACGGCACCAGGAAGAACCGGCCGATCGCGACCTCGAAGCGCGAACCGTCGTCGCGCTCGAAGGTGTAGTGGCCTTCCATCGTGCCCCACGACGTCTGCAGGGGGCAGTAGCTCACGTAGCTGTAGCTGTCGCCGGCGGCGAGCAGCGGGAACTCGCCGACGACGCCGCGGCCGCGCACCTCTTCGCGCTGGCCTTCGCCATCGACGATGGACCAATGCCGCGACAGCAACCTCGCCCGTTGCTCACCGACGTTGGTCATCGTGATCTTGTAGCGGAACACGAAGCTGCGCGGAGCTTCCGGCTGGCCCCCGTGGTCGGGCTCGCGAAACTCCTGCGGCAAGACCTCCTGCGGCAGGTATTCGGCGGCCGCGTAGATGCGGATGCCTTCCGTGGTGGTGTCCGAATGCGGCGAGGTGCTCATCAGGGTCTCCGGGGTCGCGGCGGCGAGGATAGGGGCTCCGGCGAGAATTGCGAGACCCCTGCCCGTGCTCGGGAAGAGCTCAATGATGGACTTCGCCCCCCCTCTGGAACTGCAGCTTGGTATCCGCCGCGCCGAGTTCGAGCCGATCCCCGCTGAGCTTGCCGGTCCACGTCGACGGCTTGCCCCTGCCGAGCAACTCGGCCCGCACGGTGACGGCACCGGTCTGGCCATCGAACGCATACTTGAGTTCTCCGCCGGCGTGGCCGTGGCCACCGTCCGGCCGCGGCGCCAGGTGCACCGCAATCGCGTCGCTGTCGGCATCGAACTCGATGGTCATGCCCGGCTTGCCGTCGGCGGTCACCTCGGACCAACTGCCGGCGAGCGGGTGGCTCCCGCCACAGGCCGCGAGCAGCAACCACGACGCCAGAACGGAACTGCGGAGCTTGTCCATACACGGATTCTGGCGCCGGAGCCGCCGGATGCCACCCCCGCCGACCACCGGAAGGCCCGGTCACCGCTTCTTGGACACGAACTGCAGCTTCTTGCCGTTCCGTTCGTCGAGCACCGGTTGGGGATCGGCCACGACGACCGCCCCCCGGTCGTCCAACTGGAGTCCGCACGTCGCCACCTGCGGATCGTGGGTGAAGAACAGCCTGCCCGAACGCGCTTCGAGATCGGCGAGCAGGGCCGTTTTCTCGTCGATCAGCCGCTCCGGATAGCGGTCGTAACCCATCGTGATCGCCCGCCGCACCCACGGCACGCCGGGGATCAGGTCCGCGCAGAACAGCAGTGGGCCGGTGTCGGTCGCGACTTCGGTCAGCACCATGCCCGGCGTGTGCCCGTCGCTGTAGTGCAGCCGGTAGCCGTCGCCGAGCACCTCGCTCTGCTCGGCCGTGCAACGTTCGAGTCGGCCGGTGGCCTCGAGCAGGGGCTGCAGTTCGGGCACGAAGCTCTTGCGATCGCGTGGGTGCGGCCGCAGCGCTCGCGCAAAGGCCACATCGCCGACGACGTAGTGCGCGCGCCGGAACACCAGCTCGGGCGGTTGGTCCGGGCGGTATTCGGTCAGAACACCGCCGGCGTGGTCGAAGTGCAGGTGCGACAACACCACCACGTCGACTTCGTCGGGGGTGACCCCGATCGCGCCGAGGTTGTCGAGCAGCATGTGCCGTTCTTCCTGCACGCCGAACCGCTCGCGCAGGGCCGGGGGAAAGAACGCCCCGATACCGGCCTCGAACAGGATGGTCCGGTCGCCATCGCGCACCAACAGGCACCGGCACGCGAGGTCGATGCGGTTGTGCTCGTCGACCGCGGCCCAGCGCGCCCACAGAGCCTTCGGAGCGTTGCCGAACATCGCTCCGCCGTCGAGCTTCTGCGAGTTGCCGAGCACGGAGCAGCAACGGCGCGACATCAGCGGACCTCCTCGCGCAGCGACAACGCGATCCGGCGAGTCATCGCCGCCAGCTTCACGCCCTCGAGGTTGCACATCACGACGACCGCGATCCGGTGCGCGGGCAGCATCACCAGCATCGTGCTGACGCGCGCCTGGGCGCCGCTGTGGGAAACGACCTGCTCACCATCCACGGTGCGCACGGCGAAGCCGAGCCCGTAGTTGGTCGGCCGGCCGTCGCGGGTGTGCTGTCCCGTCCACATCGCCGTCAGCGAGTCCTTGCCGACCAGTTCGAAGGCCATCAGCGCCCGCGCGAACCGCGCCAGGTCGGGCGCCGACGCGCACAGCCCGCCGCCGCCGAGCTTGTAGCTGCTGTCCATCAGACGGCTGTTGACCAGCTCGCCATCGACCCGCCGGTAACCCTGGGCGCGCCACTTGATCAACCGCCGCTGGTCGTCGTCTTGCAACGTCGGCGCGTGCGCCGGGACGGCGATGCGCTCGCGCACGAGCGCCGGGAACGGCCGGCCGGTGCGCGCCTCGAGCACCGCCGCCACCAGGTTGAAGCCGTACGAGCTGTAGCGGAACCGACTGCCGGGCGCGTGCAGCAGCGGGTCCTTGGCGAACCGCGCCAGCCCCGCGATCTGGTTGGCGTAATGCCGGGTGCTCTCGCCCTCTCCCTGGTAGTGGCGCACACCCCCGAGATGACCGAGCAACTGCCTGGTTGTGACCGGCCAGCGCTTCTCGGGCCAGGCGGCGACCAGCGTGTGCACATCGGCGTCGAGGTCCAGCACCCCCTGCTCGACCAACTGCATCGCCAGCACCGCCGTCACCGGCTTCGAGATCGACGCCAGCCGATAGACCGTGCGTTCGGTCGCGGGCACGTCGTTCTCGAGGTCGGCCAGGCCGAAACCGGCCGCGAACACCATTTCCTCGCCGACGACGGCCGCGCACGACAACCCGGGGATGCCGTCCTGCGCGATGCGCGCGCGCAGCCGTTCGGCGATCGGTTCCTGCGCACCCACGAGCCCGGCGAACCAGGAGAACGCGGCGAGCCAACAGGCGCCCACGGACGACGAAGGGAGGACGGACATCGCGGCTGGGATTCTCACGGCGAACCCCCGAATCTACTCAACCGGACGGCGAGCGATGACCGATTCCCCGAAGGAATGGTCATGCCAAGGTCCCTGATCCACTACGTGCTTCTCCCGGTCCTTCCGGCGACGCTGGCGACCGCGCTCTCGTGGCCGGCGTTCGCACTGCGCGGCCACGTGGCGATGGTCGCCCTCTGCGTGGTGAGCCTCGCCGTGGGCGTATGGCAGCACCGCACGGATGCCCGCCGCCGCCGACAGCTCGCCGCGCTCGCCGACGGCCTGCACGCGGACGACGTGCCGGCTAGCGGCCCCACGACCGTGGCGGAGCTCCGCGACGTGCAGGAGGCGTTGCACGAGTTCGTCGCCCGCAAGGCCAGCGCGGCAGCGGCGGCGGAATCGAGCGCGTGCACCACGCCCGCCCCCGCGGCCGCCGAGACGACGCCGACCGCCGAAACCGACGCCGCCGCCAGCCAGTTGAACCTCGAATCGATTTCGGCGGCACTGGAGCAGATGACGGCGATCGTCGGCGAGACCGCAACCCGCACCGGCGACGCCAGCGAGCTCGCGCACTCGGCCGAATCGCTCGCGACCAAGGGGTCGAGTTCGATGAAGCGCATGGTCGAGGCGATGAGCGAAATCGAGTCCTCCAGCACCGAGATCTCGCGCATCATCCAGGTGATCGACGACATCGCCTTCCAGACCAACCTGCTGGCGCTGAACGCCGCCGTCGAAGCCGCCCGCGCCGGCGACGCCGGCAAGGGCTTTGCCGTGGTGGCGGAGGAGGTGCGCAACCTCGCCCAGCGCAGCGCCGAGGCGGCGCGCAACACGGCGTCCTTGATCGCGGCCGCGACCCAGCGCGCCCAGCGCGGCAGCGAGCTGTCGCAGGAAGTCGACGGCATGCTCGGCGAGATCCTCGACGCGACCACGCGCTTCTCCAGCCTCTTGACCGAGATCGCGACCAGCACCCGCGAACAGAGCCAGGGCATCCAGCAGGTGACCCGGAACGTCACCGAGATGCAGGGCTCCTACTGAGCTCGGACGTTGCGTTGCCGCCGCCGCCGGGGCACGCTCGTCGCATGGCTGACGCGCCCCCCCCGCGACCCGCACGGCGGCTGGCCCTGCGGGTCGTGCCGTACTGGATCCTCGGCGACGGTCTGACCTCGCTGGTCCTGGCGGCGTTGGCCTGGTTCCTGCTGCGTCCGTGGCTCGCCGACAACCCGTGGCACAAGGATCAATGGGCCGAATGGTGGCCGATCGGCGAACGGGTGCTGCTGGTTCTGTGCCTGATGTTGCTGGCGCTGGCCGTGCTCGTGCCCCCGATCAACTACCTCCGTTGGCGCTACGACTTCCGCTCGGACCTGCTGGTGATGCGCTACGGCATCCTGTTCGTCGAAGAGCGCACCGTGCCAGTGCGGCGTATGCAGCACGTCGACCTGTCGCGCGGCCCGATCGAACGCCTGTTCGGGCTGGCCACGCTGGTCGTGTTCACCGCCGGCAACGAAGGCTCGGCGTTCCGCGTGCCCGGACTGCCGGTGCAACTGGCCAGGGAGCTGCGCGATCGCATCGTGCAGATGCGCGGTGACGGACGCCTCTGATCCGACGCCCCAGCCTCCCGGCCCGGCGGCGGACGCGGGCGCGGATGTGCTCGCACGCGGCCACCTGCATCCGGCGATCCTGCTGCTGCGCTTCGTCGATGCGCTGCGGCAGTCCGCGTTTCCGGCGCTGGTCGGCTTCGCCGTCGACCGCTGGTTCCTGGTTGTGGCACTGGTGCTGTTCCTGTTGCAGCTCGGCCACTCGGTCGTGCGCTACCTGACACTCGAATACACCCTGACCGCCGACGAACTGCGCATCCGCGAGGGGCTGCTGCACCGCCAGGAACGGCGCATCCCGCTCGATCGCATCCAGGACCTCGGCTTCGAATCGACGCTGCTGCGGCGCGGCCTCGGCCTGGTCGTGGTAATGGTCGAAACCGCATCGGGGCGCGGCGTCGAGGCCCGACTCGATGCACTGTCGCGCGAGCAGGCCGAGCACCTGCGCGACGTCCTACTGGCCGCTCGCCCGGCGCACGCCGACGGTGCGGGCGCGGTCACCGGCGAGGTCGGCGGCGATCCCGCGCCGCGACTCGGTCCGCCCCCGCAGCAGCCCGAGTGGCTGGTGCATCGCAGCACCACCGCCGAACTGCTGGGGCGCGGCGCCACCGACCTGCGTCTGGGCGCGTTCGCGGTGACCGGCTACGCCGCCTGGGAGTTCGCCGACCAGCTCGGGTTCTTCGGCCAGATGACCGGCGTGCTGGACGACCTGCAGCGCTGGCTGCTGTCGCTGCCACCGTGGCTCTTGCTGACGGTGCTCACCGCCCTGTTGTTCTCGGTGATGGCCGTCGGCCTCGTCACCTCGACCCTCGGCAACCTCGTGCAGTTCCACGGCTTCATGCTGGTACTGCGCGGGGACGTGCTGCTGCGCCGGTTCGGCCTGTTGACGACCCGCCAGAAGACCCTGCCGCGCGCGCGCGTGCAGCGCGTGACCGTCGAGCAAACCTGGCTGCGACGGCTGCTCGGCTTCGCCGTGGTCAAGGCCGACTCGGCCGGCGGCAGCCGCACCGACGGCCAGGACACCGCCGGTGGCTGGGACGTGGTCGTGCCGCTGACGCGCGCGACCACCGCGCACGCGCTGTTGCCGGCGCTGCTGCCCGGCATCGAACACACGACGTTCTCCTGGCACCCGGGCTCGAAGAAGCTGGTCCTGCGCACCGCGCTGCAGGGCGTGCTGCTCGCGGCCGCAGCCACGGCGGCGATGTGGTGGCGACTCGGCCCGATGGCGCTGTTCGCGCTGCTGCTGGTGCCGATCTGGACGCTGCTCGGCGTGTTGATCTGGCGCAACCTCGGCTGGGCACGGGGCGACGACTTCTTCGCGCTGCAGCACGGCATCATCGGCCGCACGTTCGCTTGTGTGCCCACGGCCAAGGTGCAGGCGGTGGTGGTGCGGCAGGGACCGCTCGGCCAGTTGCTCGGCGTGGCCGAGCTGACCGTCTACGTGGCCGGCGGCAGCCCTACCCGCCTACCCGACCTGACCCTCGCGGACGCCCGCGCGCTGAGCCGCCAACTCGCCGACCGCGCCGCGCGGGCCGCGGCGGCCGATTGGTAGCCCGGCACGACCGCCGCCGATTCGCGCAGGTTCCTGTCACCGGAAGCTGGGTGCAGCGCACTGGGAGAACGTGCGCATCCCCACGATCACGATCGGCTGCGGCACCGTGCAGGGCGTCGACGCGGTGCCGGTGCTCGTCGAGGCCACCACCCGCAGCGCCGGCGACGGCACACCGCGCCTGCTCGGCTTGGTCGACGCGTGCGTGCGCGAAGCCTACCACCGCGTGCTGCAGGCGTTCCACGCGCTGGATCTGCCGTCGCCGCGCGGGGTCACCACCGTCAACTTCGCCCCGGCCGCCCTGAAGAAGCACGGCAGCGGCTTCGACCTGCCGCTCGCCCTCGCGCTCGCCGGGGCCGCCGGGCTCTACCCGCCCGAACGCGCCCGCGGGCTGTTCGCGTTCGGCGAGATCTCGCTGCGCGGCCACGTGCTGCCGGCGCGCGGCGCGGTCAGCGTGGCGCTCGCCGCCCG
>DRKG01000391.1 GCA_011051855.1 bacterium
ATGCCCGGGCACGGCGACCGCCGGTTGCCCGGAACTCAACCCGTCGGGTGGCACGCTGACCAATAGCACCAACAGCTACGAATACTGCTTCCAGGTGCAGACCGCTTCGCCGATCCAGGTGAGCAGCTTCGACATCTACACGCAGTCGAACAGCGGCACGATCACGCGGCCCGCGCACATCTACACGGACGTCGGCAACGGTCCGTCGACGGTCCCGCTGGCGACGGCGAACATCACCGTCGGTCCCAGCGCCGGCTTCTACACTGCGACGTTCGCGTCGCCGGTCAGCGTCAGCGGCACCTTCTACATCGGCTACGAGAACTCGCCGAACGGGGTGATCTCGAACCTGACGTCGGGGGCCAACGGGGTCGGCTTCTACCGCACGGCGGTGACGGGCAGTTGGAACCAGTCGAACCTGGTGCAGCGGCCGTCGTGGCGCGTCACCTGCACCGGCGGTGGCACGCTGACGCCGGCGATCGGCAACCAGGGGCTGCCGATCCTGAACTCGACCTACGACGTGACCCTGTCGGACGCGCTGCCGTCGACGTTCGCGGTGCTGGTCACCGGGCTGTCGGACACCAACTACAGCGGTGGCACCTTGCCGGTGGCGCTGCCGGGGGCTCCGGGTTGCAGCCTGTTCGTGTCGGACGAACTGCTCGAACTCAAGCCGGTCAGTGCTTCGGGCACGGCGAGCGGCACGTTCAGCATCCCCGCGTCGCCGAGTTACATCGGCTTCGACCTCTTCCACCAGTGGGCGGTGCTCGACTTCGCCAACCCGCTCGGCATCGTCGTCTCGGACGCGGGCCGCGCGACCGTCGACCAGTAGCGCCGCCGCCGGCAGGGCTCTCGGCGGTCTCGGCGGACCTACAGGCTGTGGAGAGCTAGACTGTGGAGAGCTACTGCACCGTGAAGAGCCAGCCCGGCGGGAGCTGCAACGGTGGGGCCTGCAACGGTCCGACCGGCAGCACCGCCGCCTGCACGACGAGGTCGGCGCCGAAGAACGCGGGTTGCGCCGGCACCGTCCAGGTCGCGCTCTGCTGCCCGACGTAGACGCCCGGCAGGAACACGAACTCGTTCAGGTCGAGGTAGACGTAGAACGGCGGCGGCAGGGCCGGCAACGTGCTGGGCACGGTGCCGAGCGCAAAGGCGCACACCAGGCCGGCCGGCAGGTCGGCCTGGAACTGGATCGAGCCGCCGAAGGGGACGTCGTCGGGTGAGACCGTCATCGCCCCGAGCTGCGGCTGCGGCAGCGGCTGGCTCACGGTGACGCCGGGGCCGGCGCTGCTCAGGTAGCAGCCGGTCGCCGCCAGCAGTCCGTTGGGGCCGGTGGCGCCGACGGTGCCGCCATCGAAGCACGAGCCGTCGAGGTCGACGACGCCGGTGCCGGCGGTCGCCGTCACGCAGTCGGTGAGCCGGGATTCGGTCACCAGTAGTGCCTGCGTGGGTTCGGTCGACAGCGTCACGTTGCCGTTGCGGGCGCGCAGATTGCGAATCGTGAGCGGCAGCGGTGCGGCGCCGGTGGTGATCGTCAGGTCGCCCTCGCTGCGCAGTTCGTTCAGGTCACCGTAGACCTGGGCTCCCGGGGCGCCGAGTTCGAGCGAGGTGCCGCCGGGGGACGCGAGCAGGTTCCACATCGAGCACTGCAGCCAGGTCACGGCGTCGCTCGCCGCGTCGATGCGGGCGCAGGTCGCCGCGCGGATGCGCGTGTGCAGGCCTTCGACCAGAGTCGGGCGGCCGTTGGTCGCGGGCGCCAGCAGGTCGATGCCGGTGCCGGTGCACTGGATCCTGACGCGATCGAAGGTGAAGCGCGCGGTGCCGCCGGTGCCGATCGCGAGGTCGAATGCGTCGGTGGCGCCGGTGATGCGCACGTCGTGGGCTTCGAAGATCGTGTTCCGGCCGGCGGGGGATTCGTCGACGAGGACCGGTGCTGCGACGTTGTCGAACCGGCAGTTCTGCAGGATCAGGCGGCCGACGCCGTTGGCCTGTGTGCCGGTGGCGCGCACGCCGAACTGCGCCTGGTTCTCGAAGGTGCAGTCGATCACGGTGCAGCCGGTCTGGCCGCTCGCGTCGGCGAGGTCGGCGTCGATGCCGTAGGGGCCGCCGACGAACCGGAAGCCCTCGACGATGATGCCGTTGCTGGTCGAGCGGATGCCGTGGGTGAGGTTCGCGCCGCTGAAATCGAGCGTGACCTCGCCACCCGAGCCGCGCAGCAGCAGGCCGAACGGGGTGTTGCTGATCGGATCGAGATCCTGCTGGATCGTGATCGTCGCGACGACCTCCGAGTCGACGTCGATCCAGGTGATGTCGGTGTTCGGGCCGGTCCCGGGCAGCAGGCTGACCTGGATCTGTTCGGCTGCCGACAACTGCGCGAGCTGCAGCGTGCCAGCCTGCAACTGGATCGCTTCGTTCAGCGACAGGAATGCGTCGCCGACGGTGCCGTGGGACAGGGGATCATTGACGAACGCGACCGCGTGGAAGGTCCCGGTCGGCCCGTGGGGGACGCCGGCGGCGAGCAATGCCAGGAGGTGGTGGATCATGACGCACTGGCCCGCGGGAAGGTCGCCGTTCGACTCCTGCCGGAAGGCAGGGCGAGAGTGCCGGGGCTAGCAGGTCAGGCGGGACGAAACGGGCCAAGCCGAGGGTACCGCATCGGCCGGCGAAGGGTCAACCGGGCGCGCTCGCTGGCGACCGCCAGCCGTGCAGAAGGCCCGCTCGCATCGCGGGGATGCGGACGGGCCTTCGCGTGTGGTACCTCCGGAAGGGCTCGAACCTTCGACCCGCGGATTAAGAATCCGCTGCTCTACCGACTGAGCTACGGAGGCCGGTTGGGGCGGAGAACCTAGCGACGGGAACCGGCGCGATCAAGTGCGGCGCCGGCTTTGTGTCTTGCCCGTGCTTGACCCGGCTGGTGGCGAGCGGCACACTCCTCCGCCTCGCATCCCGGAGCTCGTGCCGGGAAACGCGCGGTGGCTATAGCTCAGTTGGTTAGAGCACCAGATTGTGGTTCTGGGGGTCGCGGGTTCGAATCCCGTTAGCCACCCCACTTCCGCCCGCGGGCGTGGCGCTTCAGAGCGTGCGTAGGAAGCGCAGCAGGGCACCCTGGCCGGCGCGCGACGCCGGGTGGTAGCTCTTCAGCCGGGCCGTGCGCGTCTGGCGGCCGTCGAGGTCGGGGCCAAAGCTCGCGAAGGCCAGTCGCGGATCGATGGCGCCGAGCGAGGTGGCGACGCTCTGGGCGACGCCGGGGCGCACGTCGGGCGCGACCAGCAGGCAGTCGTGGCCG
>DRKG01000392.1 GCA_011051855.1 bacterium
ACAAGGCAGGTATCGTCTCAGGGCGTTCGATGGCGCTGCGAGGCACGATGACGCCTTCCAGCGCGAAGCATTGCAGGGATCGTCCATAGTCGATCGCCGGACCGTCCGTCGCATGGAGCTCCATGTCGCGGAGGGTGATGCGCTTGGCGTGAGGCACCAGAACGATGCATCCGGGAAGCTCCCACACGGAGTCGACGAGCTCATGAAGTGCGAGTAGCGTGCGGCCAGCCCGGCCGAAGGCGGACGGTGTGCGCAGGTAGTCGACGCAGCCCAGAGTCGTCAGAGCATCTACCAGCAGGGCCGAATGCGGCTGCACGTTCAACCCGCTCCAGGGCAGTCGCGCAGGTGTGGGGTGCGCGCAGCCGCCTGGCATCTGCTGCTGGAGGGTATGAGCAGCAGTTTGCGCCCATCGATAGGGGGCAGATGCGGAGCGCTCCAGGGCGGTGTGAACGGCTGCGTTGATGCACTGGTCGAGTGTGTCGGACATGGCCCACAGCTCGTGAACGCGTGGCCATATCTGCATGTAAGCCAGAATCGGACCTGTGTTGACTGCGGGACGCCAAGCGCCATAGCGCGGATCCTCCAGGGGATCGCTGGTGAGGAGGTCCTCGGTTACGAGCATGTGCAGCAGGCAGCCGGCGGCAACCGGATCCGGTGCCCATAGGATCGGCTGTTGCGGCTGGCACTGCATTCGGCGCCAGCGCGCCACCAAGGCCTCGGCACGGGCCGAGGTGCGTTGTCGCGAATCACTGCCGGTCCCGTCGAACCGCTGTCGCCACCAAGCGCGAAGGCGATCGTGCGCAGCCTGCTGGCGTCGGGGCGGAAGACGGAGCAGCCCGGGGAAGAGATCAAACACCGATGGTCGCATTGGGCCTTCCTCATGATGTGGCGCCGGTTACCCGATCTATGCAGGAACCAGTGCCTCCGGTTCGTGCATAGATCGGGTTAGGGGGGTATGTGACGACGTTATGTGACGGAGTGCTCTCCTGCAAGGCTGTGACGATAACGGCAGGCTGCGATCGGCGCGGAGTTATTCCTACACCAGCCAAACGGTTGCGCGATAGGCGATTATGTATGAGGGACGTCTGCGTCGGTATGTGTTGGTTCGCGGTTGGGCGGTGCAATGGGCGTCGGATGCATGATGGATGGGCGCAACGCGATGTCGCTGCACGCGTTCTGGGCACGGGATCTCGGTGTTGGCAGCGTGAGGGGGGTCGCTGAGTTCGCGTTTCGTCGCGAGCCCGAGTCGTGCTACACCATGCCCATGGGCGGACCCGCGGCAGGCGAGGATGCGGCATCGGTGGCCGGCGCGATCGCGCCGGACGCTGCGCTGACCGCACTCGTCGGTATCGGGCCGAAGGTCGCGGCGCGGCTCGAAGCTGCGGGTCTCAGGCGTTGCTTCGATCTGGTGATGCTGTTCCCACGGCGGTGTCGGGCCTTGCGTGAGCTCGCGGAGCCGGAGGAGGCGGCGATCGGCGAGCTGGTGCGCCTGTCGGGTGCGGTGCACCGGGTGTCGCTGCAGTGGCTGCCCGGCCGGCGCGCGATGGTGACGGTCACGTTTGCTTGCGACGACGGCTCGACGTTCGCGGCGGCGTTCTTCAACCAGCCGTGGCTGAAGAAGAACTACCCGGTCGGACAGCGGCGCCAGGTCGAAGGCGTGCTGCAGCGGAAGGGGCGGAAGTGGTTGCTCGGTTCGCCGCGGATCCTGCCGCAGCAGGTTGCGGCGGCCGGCGAGGTGCAACTGCGATACCCGGAGGTCGACGGCGTGTCGGCGCGGCGGCTGCAGCAGTGGATCGCGCAGGCGCTCGATCGGCTCGACTGGTCGCGGGTGAGCCTGCCGGAGTTGCCGCGCGAGCTGGCGGAGATGGACCTCGATGCGCGCACGCTGCTGCTGGCGATGCACCGGCCGCGCGACGTTGCCGAGCACGATCGTGCCCGGCGGCACTTCGCGGTGCGTGAGGCGCTGCACCTGTTCCGGGCGGTCGAGCGCGCCCAGCAGGCGCGTGCGGCGCGGCGGGCGAGCCGGTTTGCGGTCGATGCCGGATTGCGCCGTCGGATCCTGCAGCGCATCCCGTTCGCGTTGACGGCCGACCAGCGGCGTGCGGTCGAAGGTCTGTGGCAGCGCCTCGCGGGGCCGGGGGCGATGGGGGTCTTGCTGCAGGGGGATGTCGGCACCGGCAAGACGGCGGTGGCGGTGGCCGCATCGTTGGCGGTGGCCGCCAAGGGTGGCCTGAGCGCGTTCCTGCTGCCGACCGAGTTGCTCGCCGAACAGCAGTGCGCGGTCGTGCGGCGTTGGCTCGCCGGCAGCGAGGTCCAGGTGGTGTTGTGTACGGCCTCCGAGCGGCGCCGGGTGCCGGCTGCCGGTCCGCGCATCGTGTTCGGCACGCACGCGCTGCTCGCCGGCGACATCGATCTGCCGGGTTTGTCGCTGGTCGTGGTCGACGAGCAGCAGCGGTTCGGCGTCGGCCAGCGCATGGCCCTGGTGCAGAAGGGAGCCAACCCGCACGTGTTGGTGATGACCGCGACGCCGATCCCGCGCACGCTCGCCTTGGTGCTGTTCGGCGATCTCGACCTCGTGATGCTGCGCCACCGCCCGCCCGGTCGTCGGCCGGTACCGGCGATGCACGTCGCGACCGATGCTTGGCCGCGCGCCGTGCGCAGCATCGCGCGCGCGGTGCGCCGCGGCGGCCGCGTCTTCGTCGTCTGTCCGGCCGTAGGCGACGACGGCGAGAAGGGCGGCGTGATGCGCGTGCGCGAGTCGTTGGTGGGGAAGTTTCGCTGCGGGGTCGTGCACGGCCGCATGAAGGCTGCGGAACGCCAGCGCGCGTTGGCCCGCTTTCGCGACGGCATCGACGACGTGCTGATCGGCACGACCGTCCTGGAGGTCGGGATCGACGTGCCCGATGCCACCCTGATCGTGGTCGTGGCGGCCGATCGTTTCGGCATCGCCACGCTGCACCAGTTGCGTGGCCGCGTCGGCCGCGGCCGCCGACGGGGCCTGGCCCTGCTGTGCGGCCCGCGCACCGCGCGCGTCGACGCCGTATGCCGCACCACCGACGGGTTCGCGTTGGCGGAGGCGGACCTGGCGCTGCGCGGCAGCGGCGAGTTGCTCGGCACGCAGCAGAGCGGCTTCGCGGATCTGCGCGCGCTCGATCCGATCGCCGATCTCGAACTGTTGCGGCGCGTGCGTGATGCTGTGCGTTCCCCAATCGTGGAGGCCCGATGAACGAGCAGAGAATGCTGACCGTGGAGCAGGCGCGCGCGATCGATCGCGAAGCGGAGCAGCGCCTCGGCATGCCGACGGCATTGTTGATGGAGAACGCCGCGCGCTCGGTCGCCGAAGTGGCGCGTTCACTCGGCAAGCGGTTCGTGCTGCTGTGCGGTGCCGGCAACAACGGCGGCGACGGACTCGCCTGCGCGCGCCACCTCGGCTTCGCGCGCTGCGCGATCCATCTCCTCGGGGAACCCGACCCGGAGCGGTGCCCCGATGCGGCGTTGCAGTTGCGCATCTTGCGAGCCGCCGGAGCGACGATTCGGCTGGGCGTTCCGCCGGACGCCGCCGAGCACTCGGGAGCCGTGTGGATCGACGCGATGTTCGGCACCGGGCTCGCGCGCGCATTGCGGGGCGATGCCAAGGCGTGGGTCGAGACGTTCAACTACGCCACCGGCCACAAGATCGCCGTCGACATCCCGTCGGGCTTGCACGGCGATACCGGCGAAGTGCTCGGAGTCGCCTGCAAGGCCGACGTGACGGTGACGTTCGTCGCCCCCAAGCGCGGCATGGCCACCGACCAGGGTGCCGGCCATTGTGGGCGCATCGAAGTCGCCGGGCTGGGGTTGCCGTAGCCGTAGCTCGGCCGTCAGGTCCACAGCTTGGCCACCGCGCTGCTCCACGCCGCCGCGTTCTCGAGCGGGGACAGGTGGGCGGTGCCGGCGATCACCTCGAAGCGCGCGTTCGGGATCGCGTCGGCGATCGCCTGCATCTCGCCGGGCGGCGAGATCGGGTCGCGTTCGCCGGCGATCACCATGGTCGGCCGCGCGCAGGTGGCGAGCTCGCCCCGGCGGTCCTTGCGTTGGGCCAGGCCGCGCAGGTCGGCGACGATCGCCGCCGGCGACTGCGCTTCGATCATCGCGCGCGTCGTGGCGCGGTGCAGGGGATCGGAGCCTGCCGCCAGCAACTTCGGCAGCATGGCGTCGGCGACCGCCCGGCCGCCGCGTTCGGCGGCGGTCTCGGCCATCTGCACCCGGCCGCTGCGCTGCGCAGCGCTGTCCGCCGAGGCCTTGGTGTTGGTCAACACCAGCGAGCGCACCCGTTCGCGGTGGCGCTCGTGCAGCGCGAATGCGACGTAGCCGCCCATGCTGAGACCGCAGACGTCGGCGGGTTCGTCGCCGAGCGCGCGGATCACGGCCGCAACGTCGTCGGCGAACCGTTCCATCGTGTGCACCGCGTCGCCAGCCCAAGGCGAGTGGCCGTGGCCGCGCAGGTCGATCGCGCACAGCGTGCGCCGCTCGGCGAGCTCGCCGTGCAGCACGTCGAGCCACAGGCGGTGATCGAGCGGAAAGCCGTGGATCATCACCGCGAGCGGTCCGCGGCCGCGCAGGTGCACGGCGATGCGGGCCGGCCGCTGGCCGGCCGCCGCGGTCGCGACG
>DRKG01000393.1 GCA_011051855.1 bacterium
AGTCGGTGCCGCTGACCGCATTCCTGCAGTTGCTCGACCCCGCCCCGCCGGCCGATGTGCTGGCCGCGGCCGCCAAGCTGCGCTGGCGCAATCAAGTCTACCTGTTCCTGACGCTCGACAAGGACAAGGTCACCGACGACAACTGGATCTACTTCCCGGAGACCGAGATCCCGTTCGGGCGCACGTCGGAGATGAAGAACTTCAGCAAGGACATGTGCCCCGCGGGCAAGACCTCGTTCTTCATCGAGTTCTTCGCGTTCGAAACCGATCCGCTGTGGACGATGCCGAAGGAGCAGATCCTCGACATGGTGATGCCCTACTTCGAGAAGTGGGGGTTCTTCGCCCGCAGCGAGATCCGACAGAGCTACCTGCTCAAACGCAGCCACGTCTACCCGGTCTACGACACGACCTACAAGGCGAACGTCGCGTCGATCCGGGACTACCTCGACGGCATCGAGAATCTGATCTACATCGGACGGCCGGGGCGGTTTCGCTACACGAACCAGGACCACAGCCTGGAGATGGGCATCATCGCCAGCCGTATGATCCTCGAAGGCCGCAAGTACGACATGGACACGGTCGGTGCCGAGAATGAGTACTTCGAGAAGGGCCCGATCTACGAAAAGCGCATCTGAGCGCCGAACCATCCCGACGGTGCCGGCATGGCGTTGAAGAATCGCGACCTCGGCCACCTGCGGCTGCAGTTGATCACCGACGGCCTGGGCGACGAGGATCGCATCGTCGACATCGTAAGCAGCGCGCTCGCGGCCGGCCTGCGTTCCGTGCAGGTGCGCGAGCCGAAGTGGTCGGCGCGGCTCTTGCTGCGGGCTTGCGAACGCCTACGGCCCGCGTTGGACGCGGTGGGCGGGTGGCTGCTGGTCAACGACCGGGTCGACGTCGCGCTCGCCGGGGCCGCGCACGGCGTGCAACTGGGCCACCGTTCGCTGCCGCCGGCGACCGTGCGCGCCATGGTCGGCGAGCAGGTCGTGCTCGGCTACTCCGCGCACGATGCCGACGAGCTCGGGCGCGCCGCCCGCGACGGCTGTGACTTCGCGCTGTTGTCGCCGGTATGGCCGACCAACAGCAAACCCGATGCGGCGTTCCTCGGCGTCGAACGCGCCGGCCACTTGACCGCCGAGGCGCGCCTGCCGGTCCTGTGGCTCGGTGGCGTTGACCAGACGACCGCCGCCGAACTCACGCGGCTGCCGGCAGAGCAACGGCCGATCGGGATCGCGGTGCGCAGTGCGATCATGCAGGCACCGGATGTCGAGCAAGCCACCCGCCGATTGCTCGACCAGCTGCCACGAGGATAGCCCGATCTATGCACGAACCAGCACCCCCGGCACGCACCATCCACGCCCATGCGGCAGAAGAGCGGCCGCCTGCGGCGTCCGCTCGCTCCGCGAACTCCTTGGCAGAATGCTCGGCGTGGCCACGGCCACGCCTGCGCTTCTGCAGTCGCCTTCCTTGCCTGGACGCGGATTGCACGCACCGGGGGCGCTGCTTCATGCATAGATCGGGCTAACTGGCGCAGACTCCTAGCCTGGGGCGGGCCGTCCGGGGGTGTCGCCGCCGGCCGCGGCCACGATTCCATGTAACAGAAGATTTGAAGGCAAGATAGGATGGTTTGTTCGGCTCCCAGGGGAAGCCGCGGTGGGGGATCGGCCAGTCGACCAACAGCCAAGGGATCAGTTGGGCAAGGAAGTCCTGTGTGGTGGGGGGGCGCTTGCCTTCCACCGCAAGATCCCGAGGATCCCCCCAAGTGCCCCAACCCCCGACCGACCCCGTCAAGCTCGAGGTGTTCCACCACCTCCTCGCTGCCTACTGCGAGGAGGCGGGGGCTCGGCTGCGCCTCAGCGCGATCAGCCCGAACATCCGCGAGCGCGCCGACTACTCGGTCGCGGTGTTCGACCGTGCGGGGCGCTTGTGCGCGCAGGCGGCGCACATTCCGGTGCACCTCGGTAGTGCCGGGGATGCGGTTCGGGCGGTGCGGGGTGAACTGGACCTTGCGCCCGGGGACGTTGCGATCCTCAACGACCCCTACTGCGGCGGCACCCACCTGCCCGATGTGACCATGGTGCGACCGGTGTTCGGCCGCGACTGCCGCCGGCCGGAGTGGTATGTCGTCAACCGCGCGCACCACGCCGACATCGGGGGGGCGGTGCCGGGGTCGATGGGTATCGCTCGCGATCTGTATGCCGAGGGGCTGGTGCTGCCGCCGGTGTTGCTGCGCCGTCGTGGCCGCCTGCAGCGGGACTTGCTGCGGTTGGTGGCGCGCAACGTTCGCGGCGCCGACGAGCGCATCGTCGACCTGCGCGCGCAGGAGGCGAGCCTAGAACGCCTCGAGCAGCGTCTGTCGGCGATGACGGCCGAGCACGGCCTCGGCACTGTGCGCCGGGTCACGTCGGCGCTGATGGATGCCACCGAACGCGCCGGTCGCGGGCTGTTGCGCTCGCTGGCGGCGGGGGACTACCACGGCCGCGACCAGCTCGATGATGACGGTCTCGGCCATGGCCCTTTGGTGATCGACCTCCGTTTGCGCCTCACCCGTGAACGCGCGACGTTCGATTGGCGCGGAACCTGCGACCAGGCGGCGGGCGGTGTCAACGCCAACCGCGGGATCGCGATGGCGGCGTGCGTCTACGCGCTGCGCTGCCTGTGCCCGGGCCGGTTGCCGACCAACGATGGCTTGTTCCGGCTGCTGCGGTTGGTGACCCGCCCCGGTAGCTTGGTCGATCCCCGGTCGCCGGCTCCGGTCGCGGGAGGCAACGTCGAGACCAGCCAGCGGCTCGTCGACGTCGCGCTGCAGGCGCTCGCCGGGGCGGCGCCGGAACGGGTGCCGGCGGCGTCGGCGGGCACGATGAGCAATCTGACGTTCGGTGGATCGGCTCGAGCGAACTCGGCGTTCGCCAGCTATGAGACCTTGCCCGGTGGCGCCGGTGCTTCGGCCGCGGGCGCCGGTCAGGCTGCGATCCAGACGCACATGACGAATACGCGCAACACGCCGATCGAAGAGATCGAGCAGCGTGCGCCGCTGCGCGTGCGCGCGCTGTCGGTGCGGCGCGGTAGCGGTGGTCGCGGCCGTCATCGCGGCGGCGATGGTCTGGTCAAGGAGGTCGAGGCGCTGGCGCCGATGCGTTGCGCATTCCTCGGGGAACGGCAACGTTCGCGTCCGCCCGGTGTCGCCGGCGGGGGGGCTGGTGCCTCCGGTCGGCTGTTCGTGGAGCGGTCCGGCGTGCGCGAGCGGTTGCCGGCGAAGGCGACGTTCGAACTCGAATGCGGCGATGTCGTCATCGTCGAGACGCCCGGCGGCGGTGGGCATGGCCGCGCCTGATCCCGCGCCGCGTCCTGCGGCCCGGCCGCAACGTTCTTGGCGGCAGCAACCACTGGGCGGGCCCGTAGTGCTGGCGTTGTTGGCGTTGCCGGTGGCCTGCGCTGTGCCGCACTACTCCCCCTGCCCCCTCGACCTGGAGTTCGCCCTGCCTGCCAATGCCTTCCAGCGTTGTCGCTCGGTGTTGGTCGACGCCTTCGGCACGCTCGTGCACAGCGATCCCGCGGCGTTTCGGCTGCAGACGGCCTGGCAGCCGATCGCCGATCCGCCGGGCGAACGTCGCGCGTCGGTATACCGTGACCCGACCCGCGACAACTCGCTCGCGATCATCGTCGAGCTTCGGCGCCTGACGGTGCCTTGGTTCGGGCCGCCCCGTTGGACCACGGTGCAAGGGGATGCACTCGCCGAACGCGAACTGGCCGAACGGCTGCGGGCGGCGCTTTGCGATCCGCTGCCGCCCGATCGCTGAGGTGGGGCGGATCAGGAGTGTGCGGTGATGGTGGCGAGGACGCGCTCGATCCGGCGGTCCGGCCGCGTGCGCCGCGCAGCGCGCGTGAGCAGGGCGGCCGCGGCGGCGCGGCGGCCGCGCAGATCGAGCAGGCGGGCGCGCGCCAGCAAGGCCGCGCGACGGGGATGGCGGGTGAGTCGGTGCAGCCTGCGCACCGCGCGCGCGGCCGCGCGCAGGTCGCCTGCCAAGCAGCAGGCTTCGAACAGCCACGCCCACGCCGGTGCCCAGGCGGGCAACAGCCCGGTGGCCTGCTCGAGCAGGAGTCGCGGCGGCACGTGGTCGGGGGCGCGGTGGCGCTGCCACGGCCGCAGGGCACTGCGCACCGCGCGCGTCGACGGATGCACCGGGAAGCGGCGCGCGAGGCGGCGGAGTCGTTGCACCCGGCGTTGTGGGGCTGGCTGGCGGGTGCACGGTTCGAGCAGGTGCAGGCGCGGATCCTGCCGCAGCAGATCCGCCGCCAGTCCGGTCAGCGCCTCGGCGGCGCGCGCCACCCAGAAGAGCTCCCGTTCCCGGTCCCAGCCCAGTTGTGCCGCGAGCCGATCGAACTGCTCGCGGAGCGAACGCCGCGCCGTGCGTGCCCGGCGCGCGGTGGCGGCGATGTTGACGCGGCCGTTGCTGAGTGCGACGAACTCGGGCAGGGTGACGTCCACCCGCTCCGCGCCCCGCTCCCCGGCGCACGGCTCCCCGACGAATGGTTGGCGACGTTGGTGCCACCTCGTGTGTTCGTAGACCAGGCGCTGCACCAAGCGCATCCAGCGCTGGTGCCGGTCCCGCCGGCCGAGCGCTCGGTTCGCCTCGGCGTGCTCGAGCACGTCGAGATACAACTCCTGCTGCAGATCGTCCTGCCAGTCCTGCAGCCGGTGCGGTGGGATGCCCTTCCACTGCGAGATTCGTCGCAGCACGCCGGGCAGCACGCGCTGGCAGAACTCCTGCAGCTCCCTGAGGGTCGTGGTGGGGTCGACTTCGGTTCGGGTCATGGCTCGTCTCTCCGACCCTCTGGTGGTGTTCCGGGGGCGGGGCGCTATGCTCGCCGCCCTTTTCCGTTGCGCACACCATGCCCACCACCTGTGTCGTAGGCATCCTCTGGGGTGACGAAGGCAAGGGCAAAGTCATCGACTACCTGGCCTGTGGCACCGACTACGTCGTCCGCTTCGGCGGCGGCCACAACGCCGGCCACACGCTCGTCCTTCCCGATCACGGCAAAGCGGCCGGCAAGCTGGTGCTGCATCTGGTGCCTTCGGGCATCGTGCGTCCGCACACGGTCAATGTGATCGGCAACGGCGTCGTCGTCGATCCGCTGCACCTCTGCGAAGAAGTGGCGATGCTGCAGCAGCGCGGCCTCGACGTCGAACTCGGCCGCAACCTGCTGGTCAGCGAACGTGCCCACGTGATCCTCGCCGCCCACCGCCGGCAGGACGAGTGGGCCGAGAAGGTGCGCGGCAGCGGCCGCATCGGCACCACGGGTCGCGGCATCGGCCCGGCCTACAGTGATCGCTGCGCGCGCGTCGGCATCCGGGTCGGCGACCTGTGCCGCCCCGACGCGCTCAGGCACGCGCTGGCCGCGCTCGCCGAGCAGAAGAACGCGCTGTTCGAGCCCGCCGGAATCGAGCCGCTCGACTGCGAGGAGATGTTCGCCGAACTGGCGGCAGCGGGCGAACGGCTGCAGCCGGCGATCGTCGACACCGGTGAGGTGTTGCGGCAGGCGTTGCGCGACGACAAGCGCATCCTGCTCGAAGGTGCGCAGGGCTGTCTGCTCGACCTCGAGCACGGCACCTACCCGTTCGTGACCAGTTCCCACGCCAGCACGGGCGGCGCGTTCAGCGGCACCGGCATGCCGCCGCATCCATTGCACACGGTGGGGGTCGTCAAGGCCTATGCCACCCGCGTCGGCGAAGGGCCGTTCCCGACCGAATTGCACGGCGAGGACGCCGAACGCCTGCGCGCCGCCGGCAACGAGTACGGTTCGACCACCGGCCGGCCGCGTCGCTGCGGTTGGTTCGACGCCGTCGCGGTGCGTTACTCGGCGGCGGTCGCGGGCGTCGACGAACTGGTGCTGACCAGTCTCGACGTGTTGCGCGGCTTCCCGCTGCGAATGGCGACCGGCTACCGGCTCGC
>DRKG01000394.1 GCA_011051855.1 bacterium
CCCGACTGACCGAGGAGTTGCAGCCCGGCATGTACAACTACGGGCAGTTGCAGGTCACGTTCGAAGACGGCTCGGTCGGCTGGTACGAGGCCGGCTGGGGGCCGATGATGAGCGAGACCGCCTACTTCGTGAAGGACGTCATCGGACCGAAGGGCTCGGTGTCGATCACGGAGCGCACCGGCGAACGCTCCGACGGCAGCGCCGATGTCGACTCGCACACTCGCACGAGTTCGTTGAAGGTGCACTGGCAGGACCGCGACGAGGACGACGAGTTCACCCGCCCCGACGAGTGGATCGACACCGCCGACGAACCCGACCACGACGGCCTGTGCCTGCGCGAACAGCGGTTCCTGCTCGACGCGATCCAGGGCGACGTCGACCTCGACGACCACCTGGCGGACGCCGTCAACAGCCTGCGCATCGTGCTCGCCGCTGACCGGGCGGCACGCGAAGGACGCACGATCGAACTGTGAGGTGCTGCGCCGACTGGCTGCCGTGGCTGTTGGCGGCGAGCTGCGCCGGCCGCACGCCGCCCCCGCCGAGGCCCGCCCCTTCGCTGGCGACGCTTGCGCGCCGAGCCGTCGGTGTGCGCATCGCACTGCCGGATGCGGAGCTGTTCGTGCCCGCCGGCTATCGCCCGCCGGCCACAGGCGGCGTACCCCTCGCCATCCATTTCCAGGGCGGCGTGCGCATCGCTGAGGAGAACTTCGTGCGCATGGGACGTCAGGGCGTGCTGATCGCCTCGACGCTGGCCGGGCGCTCGGGCGCGTTCGCCCGCCCCTACAAGGACCCGAACGCGTTCCGCCATCTGCTCGCCGCCGGCGAGCGCGAACTGTCGCGACACTTCGGTCGCGAGCTGGAGTTCGACGACCTGCTGATCACCTCGTTCAGCGCCGGCTACGGCGCGGTGCGCGAACTCCTGAAGCAGCCGGAGTTCTTCGCGCGCATCGAAGCGCTGGTGATGGCCGACTCGGTTTACGCGTCGGTGGTGGCAGACGACGTGCGCGCACCGCTGGCCGAACAGATGGTCGACTTCCTGCGCTTCGCCCAGGCGGCCGCACGCGGCGACAAGACGTTCGTGCTGACGCACAGCGCGATCGCGACCGATTACGCCTCGACCGCCGAATGCGCCGACCTGATCCTGGCCGCCGTCGCGGGTCGGCGCCAACCGAGTTCCGCGTTCACTGCACGCGGCGTACCGATCGCCTCTGAGTTCCACTGCCGCGGCATGCACGTCTACGCGTTCGCCGAAGCCGACGCCGGCATCCACATCGACTGCCTGTGGATGATCCCGGAACTGGTGCGCCGGCACTGCCGCCCGCGAGATTCCCGAGGGCAGATCGCGCCTCCGCGTCACGGACGCCGGACGTCATCGAGGTGACCCATCTTTCCCTCGGCGACGACGTGCAGATGGCTGCTGCTGGTGTGATGCGTCAGGCGGCCCGCAGCACCCTCCACGTAGAGGGCGACGGAAAAACGCAGGCGCCGCGGCGTCTCCGCCGAGCAACCCGCCGACTACAACGGAATGTTGCCATGCTTCTTCGGTGGGTTCGTATCCCGCTTGCTGCGCAGGAGCTCGAGCGCCTGGATCAACGTCGGGCGCGTGCGGTGCGGCTCGATGATGTCGTCGACGTAGCCGCGCGCCGCCGCCTGGTAGGGGTTGGCGAACTTCTGCTTGTAATCGTCGACCAGGCGCTGCTCCTCGGCCGCCGGATCGCCGGCACCCTGGATCTCGCGGCGGAACACGATCTTTGCCGCGCCGGCAGCGCCCATGACGGCGATCTCCGCCGACGGCCACGCGACGACGAAGTCGGCGCGGATGTGCCGGTTGTTCATCACCGTGTAGGCACCGCCGTAGGCCTTGCGCGTGATCACTGTCATGCGCGGCACCGTCGCCTCACAGAACGCGTACAAGAGCTTCGCGCCGTGGGTGATGATGCCGCCCCACTCCTGTTCGGTGCCCGGCAGGAAACCCGGCACATCCTCGAACACGACGAGCGGGATGTTGAACGAGTCGCAAAAGCGCACGAACCGCGCCCCCTTGATGCTCGCCTTGATGTCGAGCACGCCGGCGAGGTGCGCCGGCTGGTTGCCGACGATGCCGACGACGCGACCACCGAGGCGCGCGAACCCGACCAGGATGTTGCGCGCGTAGCGTTGGTGCACCTCGAAGAAGTGGCCGTCGTCGACGATCTTCTCGACGACCTTCTTCATGTCGTAAGGCTGATCGCTCGACTCCGGCACGATCGCGTCGAGCTCTTCATCCATGCGGTTCGCATCGTCGTCGGTGGCGCGAAACGGCGGGTCCTCGCCGTTGTTGGCTGGCAAGTAGCTCAGCAGTTCCCGCAACTGCAGCAGGCACGCAGCGTCATCCTTGGCGGTGAAGTGGGCGACGCCCGACACCTCGCTGTGCACGCGCGCCCCGCCCAGGTCCTCGGACGTGGTGTCCTCGTGCGTCACCGTCTTGACCACGTCGGGCCCGGTGATGTGCATGAAGCTGGTGCCCTCGACCATCATGATGAAGTCGGTGATCGATGGCGAATACACCGCGCCGCCGGCACACGGGCCCATGATCGCACTGATCTGCGGGATCACGCCGCTGGCGAGCGTGTTGCGCAGGAAGATGTCGGCGTAGCCACCTAGCGACACCACGCCCTCCTGGATGCGCGCGCCGCCCGAATCGCACAGCCCGATCATCGGCACACCCATCTTCATCGCGAGGTCCATGACCTTGACGATCTTCTGGGCGTGGGTTTCGGACAGACTGCCACCGAACACGGTGAAGTCCTGCGCGAACAGGTAGACCGACCGGCCGTCGATCCTGGCGCTGCCGGTCACGACGCCGTCGCCGAGAAACGTGTTCTTGTCGGCATCCATGCCGAAATCACGGCAGCGGTGCGTCACGAACCGGTCGATCTCGACGAACGTGCCCGGGTCGACCAGCAGGTCGATGCGCTCGCGCGCCGTCAGCTTGCCGCGTTCGTGCTGTTGGGCGATGCGCTTCTCGCCGCCGCCGTGTTGGGACCTGTCGCGCAGCTCGTCGAGCCGCTTCATCGGATCGTTCATGCGTCACCTCCGCCCGGCTTTGCCTCTGCGTGCGGATCCTCGACCAGCTCGGCGAGCACGCCGCCGAGGTGCTTCGGGTGCACGAACGCGACCCGACAACCGTGCGCACCCGGCTTCGGCTCGTCGCTCAACAGCGGCACCTCTTGCGCCTGCAGGGCCGTGATCTTCCGCTGGCAGTCGCCGACTTGGAACGCCAAGTGGTGGATCCCCGGCCCGCGCTTGTCGAGGTACTTCGCGATCGGCGAGGCCGCGCTGGTCGGTTCGAGCAGTTCGATGCGCGTGCGGCCGGCGCGCAATACCGCGACCTTGACCTGCTCCGTCGGAACCTCGTCGACCGACTCGAGCCGCAGGCCGAAGCCGTCGGTCCACTTGGGCAGGGACTCGGCGAGCGAACGCACGGCGACGCCGATGTGGTGCAGTTCCTGAATGGGTTGATCGGGCTCCATGGATTAGACGTACCGAACCCGGTACAAACAACAACCTCGCCGGGTGATTCTCCCGACCCGCCGAATCGGTCAGAGAATCTCGTCGGGCTGGTTCCCGGGCATGCCATCCAACCAAGCTCTTGATCGCGCCGGATTCCGTAGGGATGGTCACTGCACGATCGAAGGGCGGCCGCCCTGGGACACATCGCCCTCGCCCGGGCATTTTACCCGGACAGGTTGTTGTTTGTACCTGGTTCGGTACGCACGCCGAGGCGGATCGCCAGGTAGGACAAGAACTGGCAGCCGGCCGCCAGCATCAACACGCCGCGAAAGCCGAGTGCGTCGGTGATCGCCGAGGCACCGAACGCGAACGCCCCCACGCCCGCCTGCATGCAGAAACCCCGCAGGCCCATCAGCGCCCCGAGCTGCTCGCTCGGCACGAGCCCCGACACGAGCGCCTGCAAGGGCCCGGTGCGCGCCGCCGCGGCCACCGCCAGCACACACGCCGTCGCCAGCAGCACGGTCGGGCCCGGTTCGCGCGACATCAATACGAAGCAGACGACCAACACGGCCGATGTCATCAACACGAAGGCGCGCTTGCCGATGCGGTCGGCGAAGCGGCCGAACACGGCGCTGCCGACCACCGACAACAGACCGAGGCCGACCCAGATCCATAGCTGCTGTTCCTTGGCCACGATGCCGGCATCGTCGAGCCACGACGTCGCCAACTGCACCACGGTGAAGAACGAACCGACGTGCAGCATCGTCGCCAGCAGCACCGCGAGCACGCCGCCGTTCCGCAGCAGTGGCCAGCGGCGCACGGCCGGCGTCTTCGGCAACGGCGGGACGCAGCGGTGCGACAGGACCAGGGCGATGGTAGCGATGCCCGCCTGCACGACGAACGTCGTCCGCCAGGAGTCCCGGCCCGCCAGCCACGCGGCCAGCGGCAGGCCGATCGGCACCGCCAGGAACAACCCGACGTTGAACCGGCTCATCACCGCCGCCCGCCGCTGGTAGGGCGCCAGGTCGGCGACCGCGGTCGACGCGGTGGCATAGGCAAGGCCGCTCGCGAAGCCGGTCACGCAGCGGAGCACGAACAGCGACCAGAAATCCCAGGCGAACGGGTGCAGCAGGCTGCCGACGAGGAACAGTGCGAGGCTCACGGCGAGCAGCGTGCGTCGCCCCCACCACCGCCCGAAGTCGGCGACCGCGAACGCGCCGATCGCCGAGCCGATGCCGGCCGCCATCACCACCCGCGCCTGGTCGCTGCCTGCAAAGCCCAGTTCGTCGCGCACGAACGGCAGCAGCGCCCCCATGACGTTCGCGTTCAGGTTCAGCACGAACGCCGACATCGCCAGCGCCATCACGACCACGTGTTCGCGCGCGGGCGCCATCCGCACCGGATCGGGACTGTCGGGATCCTGCGTCGCCAAGGGGCCGACACTATCGAGCAAGACCAGGCCGAATGCTCGCGCGCTTTCGACTCGTCCCGATTGCACCGCGCGGGGTAGCATGCCCGGCCCCCATGCAAAGCCTGTCCGCGGAGTCCTCGTCGTGAAGATCGCCATCCTCGGTGGCGGTATTTCGGGTTGTGCCCTTGCCCGCATGCTCGCGGCGGACGGCCACCAGGTCACCGTGCTCGAAAGGAGCGAGCGCCCCGGCGGCCTGTGCAAGAGCCGCCGCTACGACGACTTCACCTTCGACGAGGCCGGCGGCCACATCATCTTCTCGAAGGACCAGGAGGTGCTGGACTGGCAGCTCGACCGCTGCGGCGGCGAGGCCGGCACGCAGCGCACCGAGCGCAAGACCCGCATCCGCTGGCACGACCGGTGGGTGCCGTATCCGTTCGAGAACGGTGTCGGCCACCTGACCAAGGAGGCCACGGTCGAGTGCATGAAGGGTTACATCGAAGCCTACGTCAGCCGCCGCATGGGCGAGCCGTGCCCGGAAAACTTCGGCGACTGGATCCAGTGGCGCATGGGCGACGGCTTCGCGCGCCACTTCATGGTCCCCTACAACGAGAAGATCTGGAAGCGCGACCTGACGACGATGGCCAGCGCCTGGGTCGCGGGCCGGGTGCCCGAGGCGCCGATCGAGGACATCCTGCGCTCGGCGATCGGCGTCGACACCGAGGGCTACACCCACCAGTCGGTGTTCTGGTTCCCGCTGCGCGGCGGCTTCGAAGCGATGGTGGCCGGCACCGTCGACGGCGGCGCGTTCGACCTCTCGTGCAACGTCGAGGTGCAGCGCGTCGAGCGGCACGCCGACGGCTTCAAGGTGAACGGCGAACCGTTCGATCTGGTCGTCAACACGGTGCCGCTGCCGCAGATCGAACCTGCGTTCCAGGACATCCCCGACGCGATCCGCGGCGACATCCGCGCGCTTCGGCCGATCTCGCTGGTCAACGTGATGATCGGGGTCAAACTCGACGAACCGCTGCCCGACCTGAGCTGGATCTACCTGCCGTTCCCCGACCAGGGCCCGACCAACCGCGCGACCTACTACAGCAACTACTCGAAGTTCAACGCGCCCGAAGGCCACGGCTGCTTCCTCGCCGAGGTCACCCACCGCGGCGACCTGCGCGCCGACGACCGCGAATGGCTGCAGACCGTCGTCGACGGACTCGACCGCGCCGGCATCCTGAGGAAGGAGCAGGTCGTGCTGCTCGAAGCGTGCAACAACGAGTACGCCTACATCGACCAGGACCTGGAGTTCGCCGCGCGCATCGCGAGGGTGCGCAAGTGGTTCGACGGCAGCGGCTACCTGACGTTCGGGCGCTTCGGACGCTACGAGTACCACAACAGCGACCAGTGCGTGCGGCGCGCAATGCAAGTGCACCAACACATCCGCGAACTCGCGCGCAGCGGAGATCGCGCGCCGCTCGTGCTGCCGTAGCTGCGCCGCGCTGCGTAGCCGCAGCTGGGGAGTGCGAAGTCGCACACCGGCGGCGCGCGCGGGAAAACCCGAAATCCGGGATCCGAACGGAACCTCGTAGCCACACCCCACCGTCGAAAGGGTGTTCCGTGGGGACCATGCCTTCCCCGCGGAGTTCTTTCCCGCTCTCCTGGATCCCGCGCGAGCATCTCGGACGCCGAGACGGCATCGCGAATCAGAGGGGTCTGTTCCAGGGCGCAAGCCCTTGGTGCTGCTGTCCGGTCAGCGAACCGATCAGCACGTCTCGCGCTCGCGCGGATCCAGGGAGCGGAACCATTCTCGGCGGAACCCATGCACCGCCGACACTCTCGTCGAGGCTGGCAGGTCCAGCCTCGGCCTCTGTACGGCCTGCCCGTGCGGCCCGCACAGCATCCGACGCCGCCGGATTCCGTTACCGACGCCGACCGCGCGCGTAGTAAGGCGCGGCCCGAGCCGTTCCCGGCCTGACCCCACCCGGGATCGGAGCCCCTTTCCGCCAACGCGAAAGTGTGCTCTCCTACGGTCGACCGAACCAACCGGTTCTCCCTGCCATCACACCACCACCACCCTGCGTCCGACGATCGGGAGGCGTCACGATGCAACCGACCAAGATCGACCTCGCCGCCACCCGCTCCGAATGGGCATCGCGCGGCTACTCGTGCGAACTCTGGATCGACCCACCCGATCAGGTCTGGAAGGACTTCGAGCACGACGTCGACGAGCTGATCCTGCTCGTCGAAGGCAACTGCCAGATCGAACTCGACGGCCGGGTCGTGCGCATGAGCGCGGGCGACGAACTGATGATCCCGGCCGGCACCCGCCACACCGTGCGCAACTGCGGCGACGGCCCGGCGCGCTGGCTGCACGGTTACCCGCAGGGCTGACGCAGCCGCCGCCCGGTCTACGGCTGCTCCCGCAGCGTCCAAATTCCGCGCTGGCCCTTGGTCTCCTCGACGCCGACCGACAACATCGTGACCTGGAGCCCCGGCCACGCCCCGCGCATGCGCTCGCGCAAGGTGCGCCCGAACCAAGCGGCGAGGTTCTCGGCGCTCGAGTTGCCGATCGGCAGCACGACGACCTCGTTCTGCGGGATCAGGTAGCGGCGCTCGCGATAGCGGATGTCGTAGTGCTCCCCTTCCGGCTCGCAGGTGAGCACCGGGTGCCGCCCCGGAATCAGCAGATGCTCGTCGAGCTCGTCACACAGCGCGCGCACCAGCGGCTTGATCTCCTTGAAGTTCACGACGAGGCCGTGGGCGTCGAGTTCGGTGTGCAGATCGACGTAGACCTTGTAGTTGTGCCCGTGCAGACGCTCGGCGCTGCCGTCGGGGAAGATCAGGAAGTGCGCGGCACTGAACTTCAGGTAGTCCTTCTCGATCGAGATGGACCAGCTCTCTTGCGGGGTCGACATCGCCCGGCACGATAGCGGCCGACCATGCAGCTCGACACGATCCCTTGGCGGCCGACGCGCTACCCCGGCGTCGCGGTGCACTTCTACAGCTCCGATGAGCGCAGCAAGCGCGTGCTGGCGCTGATCCGCATGGCGCCGGGCTCAGGCTATCCCGCGCACCGCCACACCGGCCCGGAAGAAGTGCTCGTCGTGCGCGGCGGCTACGAGGACGAACTCGGTCATTACCGACGAGGCGAGCTGGTGCGCTACGAGGCCGGCACGGAACACGCCCCGCGCGCCACGGGAGAGTCTGGCGGCGAGCCGTGCGTGCTGCTCGCGCTGGCGCACGAGGGTGTCAAGCTGCTGGGGTAATCGCCGGCGCGGCTACTTGCTGCCGGCGTTGATCTCCTCGAGCACCTTCTCGGCGATGTTCGGCGGCACCGGCTCGTAGGTCGACGGCTCCATCGAGTAGGTGCCGCGACCCTGCGTGATCGAACGCAGCATCGTCGAGTACTGGAACATCTCACTGAGCGGCACGAGGCCCGTGACCTGCGACACACCGCCCGGCTTGGCGACCATCTCCTCGACCACGCCGCGGCGCGACGACAGGTCGCCGATCACGTCGCCGGTCTTCTCCTCGGGGCACTCGATCTCGATCTTCATGATCGGCTCGAGCAGCAGCGAGTTGCCTTCGGAGGCGAGGCGGAACGCGAGCACGCCGGCCGCTTCGAACGCCATCACGCTCGAGTCGACGTCGTGCGCCTGGCCGTCGTAGAGCTCCGCGTGGATCTTGCAGTAGGGGAAGCCGGCGCGACCGCCGCCCTTGATCGCCGCCAGGATGCCGTTCTGAACCGCCGGGATGTACTCGCGCGGCACCGAACCACCCTTGACGTTGTCCTCGAACTCGAGGAACTCGACGTCGTCCTTGACCGAGAAGTTGACGCGCGCGACCGCGAACTGGCCGGAGCCGCCCGACTGCTTGATGTGGCGCGCCTCGACCTGCTTGGGCCCCTTCAGCGTCATCTTGTAGGCAACCTTCGGCTTGCCGACGTTGATGGCGATCTTGTGGTCGTTGCGGATCTGGTTGCACTTCACCTCGAGGTGCAGCTCGCCCATGCCCGAGATCACGGTCTCGCCGGTCTGCTCGTCGGTGACCGACTTGAACGTCGGGTCCTCGCGCACCAGCTTGCCGATCACGGCCGACAGCTTGTCGCGATCGCCCGCCGACTGCGGCTCGATCGACATGCTGATGACCGTGTCCGGGAACGTCATCGCCTCGTAGACGACCGGGTTGTCCTTGGTCGACAGCGTGTCGCCGGTGATCGCATCCTTGACGCCGACCACCGCGACGATGTCGCCGGCCTTGGCGACCTCGAGCGGCTCGCGCTGGATTGCGTGCATCTTCATCAGGCGACCGATGCGCTCGAACCGCCGGGTGCGGCCGTTGTAGTACTTCTCGCCCTGCTTCATCTCGCCGGTGTAGATGCGGATGAAGGTCAGATCGCCGTTCGGGTCGCTGATCGTCTTGAACACGAGGCCCGCAAACGGCTGGCTGGAAGTCAGCTCGCGCACGATCGTCTCGCCGGTCTCCGGGTTGGTGCCCTCGATCGCCGGCACGTCGAGCGGACTCGGCAGATACTCGACGATCGCGTCGAGCACCGTCTGCACACCCTTGTCCTTGAACGCCGACCCGCAGTAGACCGGCGTGATCTTGAGGTCGAGGGTGCCCTTGCGCACCGCCATCATGATCTCCTCGTTGGAGACCTCTTCGCCCTCGATGAACTTCTCGAGCACGTCGTCGTGGCACTCGGCGACGGCCTCGATCATCTCCTCGCGGCGCTTCTGCGCCTCGGCGAGCAGATCCTCCGGGATCTCGGTCTCGGTCATGTCGCGGGCGTCGTTCTCGGCCCAAATGAAGGCCTTCATCTGGATCAGATCGACGACACCGACGAAGTCCTTCTCGCGCCCGATCGGCATCACCATCGGCACGGGGTTGGCGTGCAGGCGGGTGCGCATCGAATCGACCGCCTTGTAGAAGTCCGCGCCGGTGCGGTCCATCTTGTTGACGAAGGCGATGCGCGGAACCCTGTAGCGGTTCGCCTGCCGCCACACGGTCTCGGACTGCGGCTGCACGCCGGCCACCGCGCAGAACACACCGACCGCGCCGTCGAGCACACGCAGCGAACGTTCGACCTCGACGGTGAAGTCGACGTGGCCGGGCGTATCAATCAAGCTCATGTTGTAGCCGCGCCACACGCACGATGTCGCGGCCGACGTGATCGTGATGCCGCGATCGCGCTCCTCCTGCATGTAGTCCATGGTCGCGCCACCGTCGTGCACCTCGCCGATCTTGTGGCTCTTGCCGGTGATGAACAGGACGCGCTCGCTGAAGGTCGTCTTGCCGGCGTCGATGTGGGCGATGACACCGAAATTGCGGAGGTTGCGGATCCGCTTGATCTCGGGAGACTCCTTCTTGTCAGACATGGGCTTGGAAGTTGGGGGGGACATCGGCTGCAGATGTATCGGTCCGTTCGCGGCGGGCTCGTGCGTCGCCCGTCGCCGCCGCAGCGTCCGGGCATCCGGGACCCGAAGTCCAGGATATGAGGGCAAGAAGGGTAGCGTCGGCCCGTTCGCCGTCAACGGCCGGCACGCCTCCGACGGCAATCGGGCTGCGCGCCCGGTCGAAAACCGCCCCCTGGATCCCCCGGTGGCAGCGCGCGCTCCCGGCCGCCGGCCAGTTTCCCCACAGCGAGGCCGATGTTGCCGAGGAACTCGACGGGGAGGCCGAACCGGCCGGAACACCAGATGCACCGCACCAACCGAATCCTGTTCGCGACGATGTCGCTCACCCTGTGCTCGGCGCTCGCCGCCCAGCACACCCCCGAGGAGGCGCTGCACACGCTCCAGGAGGGCAACCGGCGCTACGCCAACGACCGCAGCGTGCCGCAGCCGATCGGCGAAGGCGTGCGCCGCACGCTGGCGCGCGGCCAGAGCCCGATCGCCGTGATCGTGACCTGCGCCGACAGCCGGGTGCCACCCGAGCACGTGTTCAACACCGGGCTCGGCGAACTCGTCGTCGTGCGCACGGCCGGCCACGTCGTCGGCCCCGAGGCGATCGCCACCATCGAGCACGCCGTCGAACACCTGAACGTGCCGCTGTGTGTGGTGCTCGGCCACGAGAGCTGCGACGTCGTCACGGCGGCGATCGGCTTGGTCGAGGAGCA
>DRKG01000395.1 GCA_011051855.1 bacterium
GAAGAACATGATCGAGGACGTCGACAACTCCAACTTGGTCGACATCGAAGCGCATACGAAGGCGCTGGCCTCGTTCGCTCCCGAGGGCAGCAAGAAGCCCGCTCCGGCCGCGCCGAAGTCCCCGACGTCGGCGGAAAGTGCGCCCGACACCCCCACCGCATCGGAATCCAGTGCACAAGATGGCGCCCCACAGGATCCGGGGGCGCAAGACAGCGGTGCGGTCGCCGAGACGAAACCCCCCAAGAAACCGGCACCGGCGGCCTCCGCGTCCACCTCGCCTTCGTCGAAGGCCGCCGAGTCGATTCGGGTCAACGTCGAACTGCTCGACCGCCTGATGACGATCTCAGGCGAGATGGTGCTCGGCCGCAACCAACTGCTGCAGTCGACCCGCGACGTCAACGACAACCAGTTGCATACCGCCGTCTCCAATCTCAGCCAGGTCGTCAGCGAGATGCAGGAAGCGGTGATGCAGACCCGTCTGCAGCCGGTCGGAACGATCCTGCAGAAGCTGCCGCGTATCGTGCGCGATCTGACCGCCAAGCTGGGCAAGAAGTGCCAGCTCCGCATCGAGGGCAAGGAGGTCGAAGTCGATCGTTCGATCCTCGAGGCGCTCGGAGACCCACTGACCCACCTGGTGCGCAACGCGCTCGACCACGGCATCGAAAAGCCCGAGGTGCGTCGGGGGAAAGACAAACCGATCGAAGGCACCCTGCTGCTGCACACCTTCCACCAGGGCGGCAACGTCAAGATCAAGATCCAGGACGACGGCGCCGGCATCAACCCGGAAGTGCTGCGCAAGAAGGCGGTCGAGAAGGGCATCCTGAGCAGCGACGACGCGCAGACGATGAGCGATCGCGATGCGCGCATGCTGATCTTCTCGCCGGGTTTCTCGACAGCCAAGCAAGTGTCCGACGTCAGCGGCCGCGGCGTCGGCATGGACGTCGTGCGCTCCAACATCGAGGCCCTCGGCGGCACCGTCGAACTGCAGTCGGAAGTCGACCGCGGCACCGCCATCATCGTCACCATTCCGCTGACGCTGGCGATCATCCCGGCCCTGGTGGTCGTCTGCGCCGGGCGCCGCTACGCGCTCCCGCAGAGCAACGTAACCGAGCTGGTGCGCGTGCGCGGCGCCGATCGCGACCGTCGCATTGCCAAGGTCAAGGGCCGCGACGTGCTGCGCCTGCGCGGCCAGTTGCTACCGCTGGTCAGCCTGCGTTCGGCGCTCGGCGTGGCCGGCGAGGACCACGACGAGCAATCCGCCGACTCGACCAACATCATCATCGTGCAATCGGGCCCCCTGCACTACGGCCTCGCGATCGACTCGCCGCCGGACACCGAGGAAATCGTCGTCAAGCAGCTCGGCAAGCACATGCGCAACTGCGACTTCTATTCGGGCTCGACGCTGCTCGGCGACGGCGCGGTCGCGATGATCCTCGACGTGGCCGGTCTGGCAGCCCGCAGCAACCTACAGCCAGTCGAACAGGAACACGCCGACGAAGGCCTCGCCGAGCGCGAGAGCGACGGCGACCAGGTGACCGACTTCGTGCTGTTCCGCAACACGCCGGCAGACCCGTTCGCTGTTCCGCTGTCGATGGTGCAGCGCATCCAGCGGGTGCGCAGCGACCGCATCAAGCGCTTCGGCGGCGACCTCGTCTACGAAAACGGGGACAAGCTGCTGCCGGTGATCAACCTCGACGAGCACGTGCGCACCGCTCCGCCGGAACCGTCGGACGTCGTCTCGCTGTTGGTGCTGCGCGCTCGTCAGTGCGAGTTCGCGATCCTCACGTCGTCGATCGAGAACGTGCTCCAGCAGGCGGTGACGATCGACCTGACCACGCTGGTCAGTCGCGGCATCCTCGGCAGCTTCCGGCTCGGCGACGAGACCGTGCGGCTGATCGACGTCGGCACCCTGGCACAGGACGCGATCTCTCGACTGATCGAGGAACATTGGCAGGCGACCCAGAATGAACGTCGCAAGGTTCTGCTGGTCGAGCACTCGACGTTCCTGCGCAACCACCTCACCCAGGTGCTGGAGAACTCCGGCTACGAGGTCGATGGCGTGGAGAACTCTGATGAGGCCTGGAGCCGCCTGTCAGGTGGCTGCAAGTTCGACATGGTCGTAGCCGACACCGACATGCCCGGACACGGCGCCCAGGTGCTCGCCCAGCGCGTGCGCAGCGACGACGACCTCGGCAAGACGGTGATCATCGGCATCCACTCGCACCACGACGAAGACGCCATCGAACAGGCGCGAGCGGCCGGCATCGAAACCCACATCAGCCGCACCGACGAGGCGGCTCTGATCCACGCGTGCCAACAGGTGGTGGAGGTGAAGGATGGAGTCTGAGCAGACCCTCGAGATGATCGCGTGCCGCGTCGGCAAGACGACGATCGGCATCGACCTGTCGCGCGTGCAGGAGGTCAATCGCCTGGTGAACGCGACGTTCGTGCCCGGCGTGGGCGCCGAGGTGAGCGGTCTGATCAATCTGCGCGGCAGCCTGGTCACGGTGCTGGACCTCGGTCAGATCCTGCACGGCACGCCGCTCGAACCACAGAGCCAGTCGCGCAACGTGATCGTGCAGAGCCTCGGCGAGCGCTTCGGGCTGCTGGTCGACTCGGTCGGCGGCGTCATCCAGAGCGACGGCCTGCTCGAAGACCTGCCGTCGCACATCAGCAGTCGCGATGCCCAATGGTTCCGCGGCCTGACGCAGCTCGAAAACGAGGTGATGCTGGTCCTCGACCTCGACGCGGTGCTCGGCAACCAGGAAGAACCCGCCGAGGCCTGACATGAGCCAAGCCCTTGGGCAAGGCCTGAAGCCGCTGCGCGTGATGGTGATCGATGGCAGTTCTGCCGTGCGCCACCTGCTCAGCGAACGGCTCGGTGCCTGCGACCGAATCGAGGTCGTCGGCACCGCGATCAACGCCCGCACCGCCCTCGCCAAGCTGGACAGCTACCGTCCGGAGATCCTCGTCGTCGATCTGAGCAACGCGTCGATCGGCGGCATGGAGATCGTCAACTCGAGGCGCCTGAAGGAACACCGCGTCGGGCTGGTGATGATGGTCGAGGACGCGGCCGCCGTGCGCCGGCTGCGACAACGGCCGGAGCTGTCGCTGTGCGAGTTCCTGGTGCGCAGCGGAGGCGAGGTCCGCACGCCCGATGGCGCCAGCCTCGAAACCGCCGTGCTCGCCGCGAGCCCGCGCAAGCTGCCCATCGGGGCAGCCGCGAAGGGCCCCGGTTCTGCGGCGGGTGCCGCCGGACGTGCGCGCAAGTTCACGGGGCCGGCCAGCGTGCTGGCGATCGGCGTCTCGACGGGCGGGCCGAACGCTCTGCACCGCATGCTGCCGATGTTCGCCGCCGACTTCCCGGTGCCGATCCTGATCGTGCAGCACATGCCGGCGGGCTTCACCGCGTCACTCGCCGAGTCGCTCGACCGCGCCAGCAAGATCACCGTCAAGGAAGCTGCCGAAGGTGACCTGCTCACCGCCGGCACCGCGTTGCTAGCCCCGGGCGACTACCACATGGGCATCGTGCGCGAGCAGAACGTCGTGCGCGTCGCCCTGTCGCAGGGCCCACCCGAACACTCGTGCCGCCCGGCCGTCGACTACATGCTGCGTTCGGTGCAGGACGTCTACGGGGAGACCGCAGTGGCGATGATCATGACCGGCATGGGCGAAGACGGCCTCGCCGGCTGCAAGCGGCTCGCCCAGGCGGGCGCGCGGGTGATCGCCCAGGACGAGGCGACCTGCACGGTATTCGGCATGCCGCGCGGTCTGGTCGAGCAGGGGATCGCCGACGTGGTCGCCCCCCTCGACAAGCTCGCCGAGCACGCCAGTGCGTTCGCCAGCCGCCGCGGCCGCTGATCCGCCTCGGAGCTACTGCGACACCTGGGTAATCCCCAGTCGCACGACGGCACCAGCGCCGCTGCCGACCTTACCCTCCGCGACGAACGCGTCCCCTTCGGACTCGGCGAACGCGACTCCCTTGGCCAGCACCTGCTCCTTGATGTAGGACTCGTGCGCACGCAGCGCGGCACGGGTGGCATCGTCGGTCGCGACGGTCAGACGGATGCGGTCGCTGACCTCGAAGCCGGCGTCTTTGCGCGCCTGCTGAACCAGGCGCACGAGGTCGCGGGCGGTGCCCTCGTCTTCGAGTTCCTTGGTGACCGCGGTGTCCAGCACCAGCACGACGTCGTTGGTCGACAGCGCCGCGGCGGTGATGCCGTCCTTCGGCTGCAGTTGCAGCACGAACTCATCCGGTTCGAGCTCGACGCCACCGACGATGGCGCGCTCGCCGTGCAGCCGCCAGTCCCCGGACCGGGTCGCCGCCAGCACGTCCTTCATGCGCTTGCCGAGTTTCGGGCCGAGCACCTTGGCGTCCACCTGCAGGCGGAACGCGCCGTACTGCTCCAGGTCCGCCGCGAACTCGACGGCCTTGATGTTCAACTCGTCCTGCAGCAGGTGCACGTACGGGCGCATGCGTTCGGCATCGGCCCCGGCCAGCGTGACCTTCGGCAGCGGCAACCGCGTGCGCAGCCTCGCCGCCTCGCGCAATGACAGCCCGACCGAGCAGGCGTCGCGCACGCGATCCATCTCCCGGGTCAGCGCCTCGTCACGTGGGAACCGCGCCGGATCCGGCCAATCGGCGAGGTGCACCGATCGTTCACCCGTCAAGCCCGTGTAGACCTTCTCGGTGAGCAGCGGCAGCAGCGGAGCCGCAACCTGGCACAACGTCACCAAGCAGGTGTAGAGCGTGTCGTAGGCGCTCTGTCGGTCGTCGTCGCCGGTTTCACCCCAAAAGCGCGGCCGGCTGCGGCGGATGTACCAGTTGTTGAGCGCGTCGAGGTATTCGCGCACGACCTCGCAGGCGCCAGCGAGGTCGTAATCGTCCATGCGCGCCTGCACCTGCGCCACGAGTTCGCCCGTCTTGGCGAGCGCGTAGCGGTCCAGCACGGCCTCCTGGTCGCAGCGGAACCGCGCCTTCACGCCATCGGTGTTCGCATACAGGGTGAAGAAGTAATAGGCGTTCCAGATCGGGTTCAGCACAAGGCGCACGACCTCGTGCATCTGCTTGCCGTCCTTTCGGATCTGCAGATCGCCCCCGCGCAGGATCGGCGAACTCATCAGGAACCAGCGCAACGCGTCGGCCCCGACCTTCTCGAACATCTCCTCGGGGTCCGGGTAGTTGCGCAGCGACTTCGACAGCTTGCGCCCCTCGGTGTCGAGCACGACGCCGTGGCAGATGACGTTCTTGAACGGCGGCTTGTCGAACAGCGCCGTCGCCAGCACGACCAACGTGTAGAACCAGCCGCGCGTCTGGGCGACGTATTCGACGATGAAGTCCGCCGGGAAGTGGCTCTCGAACCACTGCTTGTTCTCAAACGGGTAGTGGACCTGCGCGAACGGCATCGAGCCCGATTCGAACCAGCAATCGAGCACCTCCGGCACACGCCGCATGGTCGACTTGCCGGTCGGATCGTCGGGATTCGGCCGGGTGAGCTGGTCGACGAACGGCCGGTGCAGGTCGGTGACCTGCACGCCGAAATCGCGTTCCAGTTCGGCGATCGAGCCGTAGACGTCGGTGCGCGGGTAGTTCGGATCGTCGGACTTCCACACCGGGATCGGCGCGCCCCAATAGCGGTTGCGGCTGATCGACCAATCGCGCGCATTCTCCAACCACTTGCCGAACTGGCCGTCGCGCACGTGCTCGGGGATCCAGCGGATCGCGCGGTTGTGCTCGAGCATGCGCTCCTTGATCTCGGTGACCTTGACGAACCACGCCCCCGGCAGCGCCTTGTAGATCAGCGGCTCGCGCGTGCGCCAGCAGTGCGGGTAGTTGTGTTCGTAGGTGACGTGGCGCACCAGCACGCCGCGTTCCTTCAGCACCTTGATGATCTCCTTGTTGGCGTCGAACACCAACGTGCCCTGCCAATCCGACACCTCGGCGGTGTAGCGACCGCGCTCGTCGACCGGACAGACCAAGTCGATGCCGTTGGCCTCACAGACCTTCTGGTCGTCCTCGCCGAACCCCGGTGCCATGTGCACGACGCCGGTGCCCTCGGTGGTGTCGACGAAGTCGCCGAGCAGCACCCGGAAGCTGTTCGGGTGCCCGGCGAAGTACGGGAACAGCGGTTCGTAGGTGCGCTCGGCCAGGTCCCGGCCCTCGACCGTGCCGACGACCTCGTAGCCGGCGAGTTCCTTCTTGTAGGCGGCGCGACAGGCCTCGCCGACGACGACGAAGTCCCCGTTCTTGCCGAGGATCGCGTAATCGATCTCGGCACCGACCGCGAGTGCGAGGTTCGACGGCAGCGTCCACGGCGTCGTCGTCCACACCAGGATGTGCAGATCGCCCGGGTCGCCGTCCCGGCGGTGCAGCCGGAACCGCACGGTGATCGCCGGATCCTGCCGCGGCCGCGTCGCATCGTCGATGCGCGTCTCGAAGTTGCTGACCGGCGTCTGCATCGCCCACGAGTACGGCATCACCCGCTGGCCCTCGTAGGCGAGCCCCCGCTCGTACAACGTCTTGAACGCCCACATGACGCTCTCCATGTAGGAGAGGTCCATCGTCTTGTAGTCGTTGTCGAAGTCGACCCAGCGCGCCTGGCGCGTCACGTAGTTGCGCCACTCGCCGGTGTACTTCTGCACGCTCTCGCGGCAAACCGCGTTGTACTTGTCGATGCCGAGTTCGAGGATCTGGTCGCGGCCGGAGATCTTCAGTTGCTTCTCGGCCTCCATCTCGGCCGGCAGGCCGTGGCAGTCCCAACCGAAGCGCCGTTCGACGCGGCGCCCGCGCATCGTCTGGTAGCGCGGCACTACGTCCTTGACGTAGCCGGTCAGCAGGTGGCCATAGTGGGGCAAGCCGTTGGCAAACGGCGGCCCGTCGTAGAACACGTATTCGTTGTCACCGGCCGGACGCTGTTCGACCGAGCGCCGGAACGTGCCGTCGCGCTGCCAGCGCGCGAGCACCTCGTGCTCGATCGCCGGGAAGTCGGCCTGCGCGCTGACGTCTGGGTAGGGTCGCTGCTTGGGATCTCGGTCGCTCATCGGGACGAGCAGTGTGGCGATCGGCCCCGAACAACGCAAACGCAGGTCGGATCGGCACCCCCCCCGTCATGCCTCCGACGATCGCGTCACCCCGAACTCGAGATCGAGCAGGCGCTGCTTGCGGTCCAATCCGCCGCCGAAACCGGTGAGGCGGCCGTCCTTACCGATGACGCGATGGCACGGCACGACGATCGACAGAGGATTGCGCCCGTTGGCCGCGCCGACGGCGCGCACCGCCGACGGCCGCCCGATCGCGCGCGCCTGGTCGGCGTAGCTACGCGTCTCGCCATAAGGGATCGCCCGCAGGGCACGCCAGGCGAGCTGCTGGAACGGAGTGCCAACCGGATCGAGCGGCAGATCGAACGTGCGGCGACGGCCTTCGAAGTACTCGCACAACTGCCGTGCCGTCGCGCGCAACACCGGCAGCCCGCAGTCGGCAACAACGTCGCCGGACACCCCGTTCCTCGCCGGATCGGCACCTTCGAACAGGACCGCGCGCAGAGCGCAACCGGTCGCGTACGCGCGCATCGGGCCGACCGGCGAATCGAACTCGAGCACGAAGGTCGTCATGTCGCGGAGTCAGTCAGCGCAGCCGCACCGGGCTGGCAACGCTATCCGAATCAGATGACCCGATCTATGCATGCATCCGTGCCCCCGGTGCGCGCAATCCCCGCGTCCAGGCAAGGAAGGCGACCGCAGAAGCGGAGGCGGGGATGTTGGTTCGTGCATCGAGCTGCCTTGTCTCCGGCACGATCACTGCCAGGTGAGGCGCACGACGTTCGTGCGACCAGCGTACTGCAGCGCCGGTCCCCAGGCAGCGACGACCATGTCCCAGGTCTGCCCGCTCAGAAAGCACAACACCCCCGGCGGAACCACCGTCACAGGCGGCGGCGCACCGAGAGAGAAGGGGCCGGTACCCAGCGGTAACACCGCCGTCGAGGAGAAGAACATCCAGGTCGCCGAATCACCGGCCGGCGGGTTGTCGACCGTGAACACCGCGCCGCAGCCCGGCTGCGAAACAACGTCCAGGTGGAACGTCGCGGCTGCGGATCGCCCGAAACGTGCCATCATGTGCCGTGCGGGTCAGGTCGATTGCCTGGGTGCCAGTCCATATCGGCTCGACGACGAGCGTGTTCATGTCGAGCCGGTAGAGATCCTGGCTGCGCGTGAACAGCACGAACTGCGGCAGCAGTGGGTCGAACGCGATGCTGGTAACGGCCGACGGAGTCGGCGCGACCAACGTCGCCGACGGTGTGCCACTCGGCACACCCGCGACGCGCCAGAGGCCCTGCTGGGTACCGATGTAGTAGTCGCCGGTCTGCGGGTTCTGCGCCCCGCAACGCACCGACGGCAAAGGGTAGCTCAGGATGGTCGTGCGTGCGCCGCTCAACGGGTCCACGCGCCACATCACGTCACCGAACACCTCGCCGACGACCAGCAGGTCGCCGTTGTGATCCCAACTGATCTGGCGCACACCCGGCAGCGTCTGTTGGGTCAACAGCGTGCGGACGACGCCGGACGACGTCACGTTCACGCGCCAGATGTTGTTGTCCGTGGCTGCGACCAGCAGATCATCGGGGCGATACGGATCCCACGTCAGGGCGACCACGCTCAGGCCATTCGGAACCACCTGCAGCGGCCTCAGGGTCTGCAGGCCAGTGTCCATCAGTGCGACCGTACTACCGCCGAAACTGTGCACGACCTGCCCGAACTGCATGAACGTCGGCGACTGGCCGGACAGGCCGACCGCAAGGACCGCGGCACAGAGACCCCCGTGGAGAGGATTGCGCAACGACATGTCCCTGCGGCGGTCCCGTGAGGAGCGACCCGCTACTTTCCCCGTGGCCTCATTCGGCCGACTCGCCCCACGCCCGCACGAACGTCTCCAGCTCGACGCCGAGCGCGTCGGCGACGCGGTTGATGTAGTTGAAATACGAAACCACCTGGGTCGCGTCGTGCACGGCTCGATCGTCGAACCCCGCCGCACGCAAAGCGTCGACGTCGGCCTGCGCCATCGCCGCGGGCTCCGCGGTCAGCCGGTCGGCGAACGTGCACAGCGCGCGATCGGCGGCATCCAGCTCGGCGCTGCGCCAGTCCCGGGCGACGGCCTCGACGAACGCATCGGCGGCCGCATCGGCGGCGGGGCCGACCTCCGACCGGAGGTCGTGGGCGTGGCTGCGCAGTCAATACACGCAGCCGTTCCGCCGGCTGACCACGACCGCGAGCAGCTCGCGCTGCCGGCGCGACAACGGCGACTCGCCGTACATCACCGCCTGGTAGAGCTGCATCGACGCCCGCAACACGGCCGGGTTCGGCGTCATCGCGCGCACGATGTTCCAAACCCGTCCGGCGCGACGGCGGGCCGCATCGAGTTCGCGCGCGCAGTCGCCCGTCGCCTCGTCGTCCTGCACCACGCGGATGAACGGCATCACATCAGCGCAGCGAAGCGCGATAACGCAGCGTCGACGGGGCGACGCCGTGATCGTCGGCCACCTGCAACCCGCGCGCCCGACAACTGGCGGCGACCATCGCGGCGTGGTGCACGGTATGGCTGACCAAGAACTGCAGCTCGCGACCGACCGACGAGCGCTGCCAAGGCACATCGCCCTCCCGGCTCGAGGCCGTGCGCACCATCACCGGCCGTGCGAGGTCGGCGTCGACGAGGGAGGACTGCAGCCGGTCGGCCAGTTGCCGTGCAACCCGCGCCGCGCACGCATTGTCGCGCTCGAGATCCGCCGAACGCGCGCGCGCGTCGTAGTCGAAACGCCCTTCAGCGAGACCGTCGGCAAACGTCGAGAAGTGGTCGAGGCAATGCCGCACGTGCTGGCCGATGCTCGCTCCGGCGAGTTCGGGCACCGCCTCGGTGTAGGCCGCCACTGGTAGCGCGGCGCAGTGTTCGGCGAGATCGATCAGCGAGGCGCGCACAGCGCCGGTCAAGTCTTCAGTAACCGCCATCGGAATGGGCTGGAAGGCTACGCCCTGCGAGGGTCGTGAGAAAGGGCGCGGGATACGCGTTCGCCCGATTCCGGTTCCGCGCCGCCCGCGACGGTCGGGCGGTAGTCGAAGCCGGGCCGCCGCCACGCCGACACCAGCACCGCCAACAATTGCCGCAACGTCGCCGGTCGGTGTCCCTGACGCCGATTGGCGGCCCCGATCGCGCACGCCCGTCGCATGTGCGCGATCATGTCGGCGACCCCGCGATGCCACGGATAGCCGGGCTGGTAGACGTGGGCGGCCTCGCCCGTGACCCCGTTGAACTCCAGCACCCGCACCGATCGCCCCGCCCGCAGCGCCTCTGCATCGGGCGCACGCACGTCGAAGCGGCCGAAGTCGACACCGGGCACGTCGCGCAGGAAGCGCTCGAAGGCCGCGTGCAGCTCGGGCGAAGCGAGCGCGCGGGCATCGTAGAACGTAGCGCCGCGGGCGTGCGTGCCGAGCTGGCCGAGCGGCACCCGCTCGCCCTTCGCCGGCACCCAGGCGAGCCGGCCGGCGTGCGTGCGCAGGTGCAAGCGCGCCATCGCCACCGCGCGATCGTCGGCGAGGATCAACTCTTCGAGGTTGCGTTCTCCGTCGCCGACCAGCTCCGGCAGCACCTTGTGCGCAAGCGAATGGATCTCGCCCCGCCCGGTCTTCGGGTTGCGACACCAGGCGACGCCGAACTCGGCGCCGGCGACGAACTCCTGCACGATTGCATCGTAGGGACAAGCCCGCAGCCACGCGCGAGCTTGCCCTTCGTCGGCGATGACCGCGACCCCGGCACCGCGCTCGCCCTGATCGGGCTTCAGCACGCAGCGACCGGCGACCAGGAACTCGCGCACGACGGCCAGGCGCGCCTCCAGATCCTGCGCAAGCGGCAGCCGGCGGTAGCGCGCCACCGACACGCCATCGCTCGGTTCGGCCGGGAACAGATCGAGGATGTCGCCCTTCGACTCGCCGAACAGGCCACCGAACGGTATCGCCCGGTTGCATGCGGTGAACACCGCCGGCGTGCGGTGCACGAACGCGAGCCGCAGCAGATCGAGCACGACCGGAGGGAACACCAGCACCGGCGGCCAATGCTCCCAGCGTCGCAGCCGCAGCCAGCGCCCGTAGAGCAGCCGCCGCCCGCGCCACGAGACGAGTAGCGTGATGGTGCGCAACACCGTCCACGCGACCAGCAGCGCCAACGGCACGGCAAACCAAGCGTAGGTCCCCCATCGCTCGAGCACGTCGAGCACCGCCTTGCCCGACACGGCCGACGCGCCGACCAACAACGGCGTCCAGATCACCACCGCGATGCCAAGCACGGTCGCGAACCGCCACAGCGGCCACGCGATCGCGCCGGCGGCGAGGTAGCTCGGCACGCGCGTGCCGGGCAGAAACCGCGACGCGAACAAGATCTTGCCGCCGTGGTCGTCGAACGCCCGCCGCCACGAACCCTTGCTGAGCCCCTCCATGCGGCGACGCGCCCATCCCCACCTGAGCAGCCCGCGCGTCGTCAGCCAACCGATCAGGTAGAGGCCGATGTCGCCGAGCCAGATGCCCAAGGCGCACGCGGCACTCGCGGTGACGAAGTCGATCCGGCCCTCGGCGGTGAACACGCCGGCGGCCACGCACGACAGGTCCTCGGTGAGGAACGTGCCGACGAACAAGGACCCCGGCAGCCAGACACCGGCGCTCCCCGCTCCGAACAGCTTCGCCAGCCAGCCTTCGGGCGCTTGCCTGGAGATCGAGAACAGCGTTCGGAGCACGGCGATCGACGATAGCAGGGCCGGGACCGGCGGAGATCGCCTTGTTACGAATTGGGCCGCGGACTTCGGCCGGAGGCGCGGTTCACTGGCATGCACCGATGAAGAGGACCTCCGTCGCGTTGGCATCGTGTGCCCTTCTCTCGCTGGCCCGAGCCCAGGATCTGCCCGCGCTGGACGCGCTGACCTACCGCTGCATCGGACCATCGCGCGGCGGCCGCGTGACGGCGGTGTGCGGCGACGTGCAGAACCCTGGCACGTTCTACATGGGGGCTTCCGGCGGCGGCGTGTGGAAGACCACCGACTACGGCAGCAGTTGGCGCAACGTCTCCGACGGGTTCTTCGCCAGTCCATCGATCGGCTCGATTGCGGTCGCGCACGACGACGGCCATCTGGTCTGGGTCGGCACCGGCAGCGATGGACTACGCAGCAACGTGATCTCCGGCCGCGGCATCTACAAGTCGACCGACGGCGGACACACCTGGCGGTGCATGGGCCTCGCTCGCTGCGGCCAGATCGGCGCGGTCGTGATCCATCCGACCGACCACGAGGTGGTGTTCGCCGCGGCATTGGGCAGCGCGTTCGGCCCCAACGCCGAACGCGGTGTCTACCGGACGACCGACGGCGGCCGGAACTGGCGGCTGGTCCACCACGTCTCACCGACCTGCGGCGCAATCGACCTCGAACTGCACCCCGCCGACCCGGACATCGTCTATGCATCGATGTGGGAGGCCGAGCGCAAGCCGTGGACGATCCGCAGCGGCGGCACCGAGGGCGGCGTGTGGCGCTCGACCGACGGCGGCGAACACTGGTCGCAACTCGGCGGCGGTCTGCCGACCGGCGTCGTCGGCAAGAGCGACCTGGCGGTTTCGTTCGCCGAACCCGACCGCCTGTATGTGCTGATCGAGGCGCTCGAACGCCCGGGGCTGTATCGCTCCGACGACCGCGGCGAGAGCTTTTCGTTCGTGTCGAACCAACGCGGCCTGCTCGATCGGCCGTTCTACTACTGCAACGTCGACTGTGACCCGAGCGACGCCGACCACATCTTCGTCAGCGCGACCGGCTTCCACGAGTCGCACGATGGCGGCCAGCACTGGCGGCGGCGCCCCACCCCGCACGGCGACAACCATCAGGTCTGGATCCACCCCGAACACCCGCAGGTGATGATCCAGTGCAACGACGGCGGCGCCAACGTCACCATCGATGGCGGCGAGACCTGGTCGACACAGCACAACCAGCCGACCGCCGAGCTCTACCAGGTCGCAATCGACGACCGCTTTCCCTATTGGGTCTACGCCGGCCAGCAGGACAACTCGACGATCCGCGTGCCGAGTCGCCCCCCGTATGCGGCCGTCGGCGGTCCGAGTTCGTTCTGGCAATCGGTCGGCGGCTGCGAAACCGGCCCGGTGGTACCCAAACCCGGCGATCCCGACATCGTCTACGCAAACTGCAAGGGCCGTTTCGGCGTCTACAACCACCGCACCGGCCAGGAGCAGCAGTATTACGTCGGCGCTGAGAGCCTCTACGGCCACAATCCGAAGGATCTCCTGTTTCGCTTCCAACGGGTGGCGCCGATCACGATCTCGCCGCACAACCCGAACCGCGTCTACCACGGCTCGCAGTTCCTGCACGTGACCGAAGACGGCGGCGTCACCTGGAAGACGATCTCTCCCGACCTGACCGCGTTCGAACCGGACAAGCAGGTGGTCAGCGGATCCCCCATCACGCGCGACATCACCGGCGAAGAATACTACTCGACGCTCTACGAGATCGCCGAGTCGCCGGTGCAGGCCGGCGTGATCTGGACAGGCGCCAACGACGGACCGATCCATGTGACCCGCGACCACGGCCGCAGTTGGGCGGACGTGACCCCGGAGATGCCGGCGGGCGGGCGCGTGCAGACCATCGAGCCCTCGTGGCACGCCGCGGGCACGGCGTATGCGTGTGTGCTCCGCTACCAACTCGGCGATCCGTCGCCGCACGTCTACAAGACCGAAGACTTCGGTGCATCGTGGCGGCGCATCACCACCGGGCTGCCCGCCGACCTGCCGGTGCGGGTCGTGCGCGAAGACCCGCACGACCCGAACGTGCTGTTCTTGGGCGGCGAATGGGGCGTCTACGTGTCGATCGACGCCGGCGCGTCGTGGCGGCCGTTCCAGCAGAACCTGCCGGTCACCCCGATCACCGATCTGGTCGTGCACGACGACGATCTGGTGGTGTCGACGATGGGGCGTTCGTTCTGGATCCTCGACGACGTATCACCGGTGCGCGCGCTGCGCACGGCACAGCTACACGGGCCGACGCTTCTGCCGCCGCGCCCCGCAATCCGCACGCGACTGCGCGGCGCCGGCGCGATGCTCCACTACGTGCTGCCCGAGGACACCGCAGACCTGCGCATCGAGATCCGTGCCGCGGACAGCCCCGATGCCAAGCCCCTGCGCACGATCCGCTCGGGCGGTCGCGGCGGCCTCACGACTCGAGCCGGACTGCACCGCTACCGGTGGGATCTGCGGACTGCGGGGCCCGGTCAGCGCCGGCGAGGGCCGCTGGTGCTTCCGGGCGCCTACGAGCTTCGCTTGGTGCATCCCGGCGGCAGCAGCAGTCGACGCCTCGACGTCACCCTCGATCCGCGCGTCGCCGCCGAAGGCGTGGCCACTGACGACCTGCGCGCGCAGCAGGAACTCATCGGCAAGGTGCAGGAACTGGCACGGCGCACGGAAGAGCTGGTGCGCGAGGTGCAGCAACGTGCGCGCGAACCGCTCTCCGAGCAGGACCAGAAGGCGCTAGCCGCCTTGCGCGACCGCCTCGTCGACGCGCCCATCACCTACCCGCAACGCATGCTGCGGTCGCAGGTGCGCTACCTCGCCGCCATGCTCGACCGCGCCGACCAGCGCCCCGGCAACCACGCCTACCAGCGCTACGAGCAACTGCGCACGCAGGTTGCCGAATGCGAAGCCGATCTCGCCGGGATCGGCTCCCGGTAGCCCGATCTATGCATGTCCCGGGCTGGCCAACCCGCCGCCACGGCGCGATGATCGGGGCGGCACCACCCAACCCGAGGAGCCTCATGCCAGCCATCCGATCGCCCGCCGCACAGGCCGCATGCCTGCTGCTGGCGACGTTCGCACCCGCCCAGGAAGACCCGCAGCCGCGCCGCGTGAAGATCCCGGACGGCACCCTGCACGTCGTGCACGAGCAAGCCGATGCCGACCGCGCAAAGCTCACCGTTTGGCTGCGGTGTCCCGGCGGGATCCGTTCGTTTGCGGACTCGCGCTTGTACCTCGCCGACCTGCAGGCCCGATGGCACGACCGCGGCGCCGCCTTCGCGGTCGTGCTGCCCGCAGACGATGCCCGCAAGCTGGCCGCGACCAGGCCGCACTTCGTGGTCGCCACGCCGCACCTTTCCGACGCGGCGGAAGGCAGCGAAGGCGACACGGATGCGGCCGCCATGCGCGACACCCAGGTCGTCGTGACCGCCAGCGACGGCGCGGTGCTGGCCATCACGCAGGATCTCGACGGGATCGTCGACGCCATCGCGCACTCGCTCGCCGGAGACCCGCTGGATCCGGCGATCTGGCCCCGGCTGCAACTGCTGCTCAACCGCGTCGCGGACGGCGGCGAGTTCGCCCAGGAATGCCAGTCCCTGCTGGCCGCCCTGCCACACTCCGGCCGCGCTCACGCCTCGAAGGTGCTGTTCCACTGGTGGTGTGAAGGCGATCTGCAGGCAGCGCGCGACGCCGTCGATGCCGCGATCGCACGACTCGCGACCGAGGCCGTGCCGATGGCGACCTTCGCCGATCTGGTGTTGCGAGGCGACCGCGCCGATCGCTCGGTGGCGCGCAAGCTGGCGATGGCGATGGCGCCGGTCGCCGCCGGCGCGCCCGACGGCGTCTTCTCGCAACTGGTCTACCTGCGCGCGCTGCTGCGCGCCGGCCAGGATCGGCTCGCTGGGCGGGTCGCCGCAAGCCTACCCAAGTTGCTCGGCGGCGACGCCCGCAGCCAGTTGCTCTTCGCCGAGACCCTGATGGAGGCTGACACCCCGCAGGTCTTCCGCGATCTCGCGGAACGCGCAATCACCCAAGCCGAAGACCACGGCATGGACCGCTGGGTCTACGCCGCGCGCCACAAGGTGCTCAAGCGCTGTGGCGACGACCAAGCGGCGGCCGATCTGATGGTCGCCTACCGCAAGAGCAACTTCACGTCGGGCGGACTCAACAACGACGCGTGGTACCTGATGGTCCGGCCGGAAACGATGGGGCGCTTTGACACGCTGGCGCTCGCGCAATGCGAAGAGATGCAGCGCATCGAGGGCGATGCGATCGACCCCGGAAGCAAAGACACGGTGGCGCTGGCGCTGTTCGTCAACGGCAGGATCGACGAAGCCGTCGCACTGCAGACGGAAGCGGCCAAGGAGAGCGGCGACACCGAGACCTACGTCGGCCGCCTGACGCGCTACCGTGCAACCCGCGACGAGCTGGCGAAAGCGGCTCAGTCCTCGCCCGGCACCAAGCGGTAGACCTTGCCCTGCCCGCCGCTGAAGCAGGTCATCAACAGCTCACCGTCGGGTTCTTCGGCATAGCTGGACGGCGGCAACGGCGCCGGCCGCAAGCGCACGACGTCGGCCGCCCCGCCGTCGGCGCGCACACGACATGCCCAGGCGCGCTTGGTGATGAAATCACTGTAGACGAACCAGCCGACCAGTTCCGGGATGCGCTCGCCGCGATAGACGTGGCCGCCGGTGATCGACAAGCCGGCGCGGTGGCTATAGGTCGCAACCGGTGGGATATGCCCGGCAGGGGTCGGCAGCTTGCTGTTCCGACGGCCGAACTCCTCGTCGCCCTCGAAGGAGTTCCAGCCGTAGAAGCCGCCCTTCACCAGCACGTCGACTTCCTCGATGCGGTTCTGGCCGACGTCACCGGCCCACAGCTCGCCGGTCTTGCGGTCGAAACTCATCCGCCAGACGTTGCGCAGGCCGTAGCACCAGATCTCGCCGCGCGCACCCTCCCTGCCGGCGAACGGATTGTCCGCCGGAATGCGATACGGGTGCTCGGCGGTCGCACCACGCACGTCGATGCGCAGCACCTTGCCGAGCAGCATCGCAAGGCTCTCGGCGTTGCCGTAGGGATCGTTGGCCGCACCGCCGTCACCGAACGCCACGTAGAGCATGCGGTCGGGCCCGAACAGGATGGTGCCGGCATTGTGATTGCCGAACGGCTGGAACTGCTCCAGCACCCGCAGTTCGCTCGCGTTGTCGACCACCGATCGGCCGTCCTGCTCGACGACCGTGTAGCGCGCGATCACCGACTGCCGATTGCTCCTGCGTTTGCCGCGCGCCATCGGCTCCTCGCGCGGTTCGACCTGCTCCGACCAGTAGCAGAACACGTGATGGTTGTCGGCGTAGTCGGGATCGAACTGGAAGCCGAGCAGGCCTTCCTCCCAGTTGCGCTCCTGATCAGCCGGGTAGATGCGATCAGACAGATCGCAGAACAGTTCGCGGTCGCTCCGCCGTGGATCGCGGGGCACGCGAAACACCTGGCCGGGCTGGCAAACGACGTAGGCATGCTCGGTATCGCCCGGGGCGAACACGACCAGCAGCGGCTGCGGGAACGGGTCCTGTCGCGGGAAGGCGTCCTCGTAGGCGATCACCGGACCGGCGGGCACATCGCGGTCGTCGCCTTGGGCGCAGCACGGTTGCAGCAGCAACAGCACTGCGATCAGCAGGCGGCGCGCGAGGAACATGGCGGAAGTCGAGACGGGTCGGTCCGTTCGCAGCATCATGAATGGTATGGATCAGTGGGTTCCACGCTCGCCGATCGGCGAACCGGGCGGCGCCGCATGCCGCGGCACGCGCGTGGGTGCACGATCGCGCCGCTGGAGGAAGGCATCAAGCCTGCGGGTCAGAGCACGCAGGTGCTGACGGTCGACCGCCGGAAGTTCCTGATCGGCACTTCCGGCGGCAGCGATGTCGCGCACCCGCTGCAGCATGTTCTCGGCCGCTGCGCGCACGGCGGCGGCCGCTCGAGCATCTTCCGCCAGCGCGATCGCGCGATCGACGGCCACGTCCTGCACGGCGCGCTCGATCGACGTCAACGCGCGCGACGCGAGCGTGCCACCGAAGACCTGATCGACGAGCGCCTGCAAGACACCGTCGAAGGTCAGGCCACGACCGTCGCCGCGATGTTCGAGCCGGGCCGCGCGTTCGCGCTGCAACAATCCGTCGATCGTCAGTCGCGCCGACACCGTCGCCATCGCCACCGGATCCAGTAGTTGCCCGGTGTTGCGCGGAAAGCGTTCGGCCGTCGACGGATGGCCGGGCGGCGTCGGCGGGATGCGCGCCAACAGCCGCGGATCGAGTCGCAGGAACTCGTCGGTCAAGGTGCCGAGCACCATGCGCAGCGCGCGTTCCTGCCGTTCGACCGGCACCGGTGTGCTCGCGGTCTGCCCATCGCCCTTGAGCGCGTGGCGGAAATCGACCCCGCCGATCTGCCGCAGCGCCGCCTCGAGCTGGAAGCGGTGGTGCAGGTACAGCGGTACCAACGTGTCCTCGAGCGTGGCCAGACTCGCCCCGGGACGCAGCGCGGCGACGCCGAATCGCCGCAGCGCGAGCGCACGCACACGGATCTCCTGTTCCAACTGCGCCAGCGCGTCGGCGCCGTTGTCCCACAACACGGCCAGCGGGTGCGCCGAACCGGGCGCACGCGCATCCTGGTCGGTCAGGAACACGTAGCCGTTCTGCAGTCCGACCCGCACCAGTTCGTCCAGGGCCTCTGCCTCGTCGACGCC
>DRKG01000396.1 GCA_011051855.1 bacterium
AGCACCACGTCGAACGGCGCCACCCCGACTGCGAACGTGCGCAAGACTTCACCGGTCGCGAGATCGAGTTCGAGCAGCGTGTTCGACAGGTTGCCGCACACGTAGAGCTTGGCTCCGTCGTGCGAGAGCGCGAGGCCGCAAGGGATCTCGGCCCCACGCCGCGGCGCGTTCGCCGGCGGCAGCGGCAACGACCGGGCCGCGCTCACCGTGCCGTGGTCGTCGACGGCGAACACCGCCACGGCCCCGTTCACGTCGCTGAGGTAGATCCGGCTGCCGTCGGGTGACGCCAGAAGCCCGGTGTAGCTGAGCTGGCCGCGCCGACGACCGCCCGGCAACTCGACCCGCTGCACGATCGCCCCGGTCGCCACGTCGGCCACCAGCAGTTCGCTGGTCTTGCCCGCCAAGTAAACGTGGCGACCGTTCGCCGCCGCCGCGATCGCCTGCGGCCGCAACCCGGGCAACTCGACGAACGTGCCGTGCGGAGTCAGCAGTTGGTTGACCGGCGTGACTTGGTGCTCGGCGACACCGCGGCCGACCGGCTCGACGCTCACCGGCGGCCTCGTCGGAGGAGTCCCGCAGGCCAGAACCAACAACGGCAGGAGCGACAGCGAACCGGCAACGCGCATGCGGCCCATCGTGCCCAAGGTGCCCGGGTCAGTGCCAGTACTTGGCGCGGATCCACTGCGGCTGCCACCGGTCGGGCGGCCAGCGCTTGCCGGTCAGGTCGATCCGCACGGGAAGCTGCCGTTCGGCGGTCCACGCAAGCTCGTCGCCGACGGCACGCTGGGCCTCCCTGAGGCGCCGTTCGAGGTCCCGCCGCACCTCGGCGAACTCCGGGTCGCCGGCCAGGTCGCGCAGCTCGAATGGGTCGTCGCGCACGTCGAACATCAACGTGCGGTCGATCTGCGGCAACCGCAGGAGCTTGTAGGCACCTCGGCGCAGCGCGCGCTGCGACTTCGCATAGATGGTCAGCAGCTGCGCGCGGCCGCGGCCTTCCCCGCGCAGCATCGGCCCCAGATCCATGCCGTCGACGCCGGACAGATCGCGCACCCCCGCCGCCCTGGCCACGGTCGGCATCAGATCGAGCAGATAGCACAGCCCATCGCGCACGGTCCCCGCCGGCACTCCGGGCCCGGCGACGATGCACGGCGCCTTCATCGAATGCTCGTAGAGGCTCTGCTTGCCGAGCAAGCCGTGGCTGCCGAGTGCCAGGCCGTGATCCGACGTGAATACCACGAGCGTGTCGGCGGCGTAGTCGAGTTCGACCAACGCGGCGAGAATGCGCCCGATCTGCTCGTCGAGGTGCGCCACCAGCGCGCGATACTCGTCGAGCTGCTCGCGCAGCAGATCCGCGTCGCGCGGCCAGCCGAGCAGGTTCTCGTCGCGCACGGTCATCGTCGCCGGCCCGAGGTTGAGGCCGTGCTGGCCGCGAAAGTTCGCCGGCAGCGCACTGCGCGGCAGGTTGCGCAGCCGTTCGCGCCATTGCCGCGGTGGATCGCGCGGATCGTGCGGCGCGGTGAACGGCACATAGGCGAAGAACGGCTTGCCGTCATCGTTTGCCCGATGGCGCTGCAGGAAGTCGATCACGGCCGCCGTGAAGTGCTCGGTCGAGAAGCCCGCAGGGTTGCGCCGACGCACGATCTCACCGTCGACGACGTCGCACAGCGGCACCTGCCTGTGGTCGCACATGCCGCCGCGGAACACACTTCGCGCGTCGGGGAAGGCGCGCCGCAGCGCGGCATCGCCGTTGTGCCACTTGCCGGTCGCGAACGTCACGTAGCCGACCTCGCGCAGCCACTCGGGCAACGTCTTGCAGCCCTTCAGGTCATCGGGGGCCCGCGTCAACACGCGCCCCGACAGCAGCATCGCCCGCGAAGGAGCGCACACCGCGCCGTGCCGCGACCCCATGCAGTAGACCTGCGTCAGCCGCACGCCGCGCGCGGCCAATGCGTCGAGATTGGGCGTATGCACGTCGACGCCGCCGAACGCGCCGACGGCATCGGCGCGCAGATCGTCGGCCAGCAGGAACAAGACGTTCGGCCGTTGCTGCGCTGGCATCGAAGCAGCAGCGAGCGCGACGATCAGCGTGAGCAGCCACATGGACGAATCTCAGGTGAAGACCATGCGTTCGTCAAGGCGCCACGGGTTTGCGCCGATGGCACCGACATGGAAACGAAGGACCGGATCTTCGTGCTGCTGGTGCTGTCCGGCATCGGCTACGCCGGCTACCACTACCGCGACCAGATCGCGGAAAGACTCGGCCTGCGCGAACTCGAACCCGGCCTGGTCAAGGCGGTCGAACTGACGCGCAACGACCAGAGCCTGCACCCCGGCCAGCGCAACTGGCGCCACCTGCAGCAGCGCGTGAAGGACGGCGAGATCGAGATGGCCGCCGACGCGTGGCAGGTCGAGTCCCTCGGCGGCAACCAGTTCGCCGTGCGCGTCACCTGGCAGGAATACGGTGAAACGGTCGTGCACCGCTTCGACGTCGACAACAACACCGCCGTCGTGCGCCACCGGGGCCGAATCAGGGAACCCGCCGCGCCGCGCGACTGACTTCCCTGGAATGGCGCCAGCGGTCGAGCGCGACCGCGGCGACGATGATGCCGCCGGTGACGATCTCCTGCACCCAGTTGTCGAACTGGAGCTTGGTACAGCCGTTGTCGACGACGGTCATGATCAGGGCGCCGAGCACGGCGCCGAAGATCGATCCTTCGCCGCCGGCGAGCGAGGCGCCGCCGATGACCGCGGCGGCGATCGCCTTCAGTTCGTAACCCTGACCGGTGGTCGGATCCCCCATCGACAAGTAGCTCAACTGCAGCAGCGCGGCGATGCCGGCACAAGTGCACGCGAGCACGTAGACGCCGAGTTCGGTGCGCTGAAGATCGACGCCGCAGAGCCGCGCCGTTTCGCGACTCGAACCGAGCGCGGTCACGTGACGGCCGAACACCGAGCGCCGCAGCAGCAGGGAGGCGACCAGCGCGACTGCGAGTAGCACCCATACGCCCGGCGGCAGCGATCCGCCGGGTTTCATCAAGGACAGCAGGGTCTCGTCGCGTTCGGGATAGATCGGCTGGTTGTTGCCCAGCCCCTTGGCGGCGCCGCGCAACGCGCCCCACAGCCCGAGCGTGACGATGAACGGCGACAGCGGCAACGACCAACGGATGCGCGCCGACCACCGCCAGACCAGTGCGCCACAAGCGAGAGCGAAGCATCCGGCCCACAGGGAACCCATACCGTGCGCTGCCCAGACCACCGCCGTAGCGAACCCGACGGTGAGCACTACGCGCGGCAGCGCGCCGACGACGAGCGCACCGATCAACCAGCCGACCAGCGCGCCGGTGCAGACCGTCGCCAAGGCCGCCCACCAGAAGCCGTGACCGTCGCGCAGCACCAGCGCCCCGACCATCGCCGACAGCGCGATATTGGCTCCGACCGACAGGTCGATGCCGCCGCTGACGATGATCCAGGTAGCGCCGACCGCCGCCGTGCCGACGACCGCCGTCTGCAGCAGCATCAGTTCGGTGTTGGCCCAACTGGTGAAGTTGCCGTGGGGCGCAAGCACCGCGAACAGCCCCCACACCGCCGCCAGCCCGAGCAGCGGCCCCGACGCCCGCAGCGCCTTCGCCAGATTCACGCCACCACCTCCCGTTCCCGACCGGTCGCCATCGCCGTGAGTAGCGTGTGCTCGGTCCATGTCGCCGCCGGCCGCGCCGGCAGCACCTTGCCTTGCGCGACCACCGCGATGCGGTCACACATCCCGAGCAGCTCCGGCAAGTAGCTGGACACCATCAACACCGCCGCTCCCCGTGCGTGCGCGAGCTCGTCGATGGCCCGGTAGATCTCCGCCTTGCTGCCGACGTCGATGCCGCGCGTCGGCTCGTCGAGCAGCAGCACGTCGCAACCTGCCGCGAGCAGACGCGCCAACGCCACCTTCTGCTGATTGCCGCCCGACAGTTCGGCGACGGTCTGGTGGGCCCCGCGGCAGCGCACCCCGAGCCGTTCCAGCCACGGCCCGGCACTGCGCGCGAGTGCGCCGCCTGACAACACGCCACGGCATGCCTGCCGCGACAAGACCGGCAGCCACAGGTTGTCGGCCAACGATTGAGCCTGCGACAGGCCTTCCTGCTTGCGGTCTTCACTCAGCAAGCCGACGCCCTGCCGCCAGCGCTCGCGCGGCGAACGGCCGCCCACGTGCGCGAGCACACGCAGGCGACCGGCAACCACCTCGTCGAGGCCGAACACGCAGCGCAACAGCTCGGTGCGACCGGCGCCGACCAAGCCGGCGAGGCCGACGATCTCGCCCCGCCGCACCGACAGCGTCGCCTCGCGCGGCAATCTGACACCGGCCACGCAATCGAGTTCGAGAACGACTTCGGCGGGCGTCGCGGGCGAGCGGTGGTACACCTGCTCGAGATCGCGCCCGACCATCGCCGCGATCAGGCGATCGTGGTCGATGTCCGCCATGCACCCGCTCGCAACCGTGCGGCCGTCGCGCAACACCGTGTAGCGGTCGGCGACCGCAAACAACTCTTCGAATACGTGCGACACGTAGAGCACCGCGACACCGGTCCGCGCCAACGCGCGCAACCGTGCGAGCAACGGCGCGATGTCGTCTTCGGTCAGCGACGAGGTCGGCTCGTCGAGCACCAACACACGGGCGTGGTGAGCCAGGGCGCGCGCGATCTCGACCAGCTGCCGGTCGGCCGGCGGCAGGGAGCGCAGCAGCCGATCCGGATCGAGATGCGCGCGCCCGGCTTTGGCCAGCGCGGCCCTAGCCGCCGCGCGCTGCGCCCGCCGGTCGACGAACGGCCCGCGACGCGGTTCGCGCCCGAGGAACAGGTTCTCGCCGATGGTCAGATGCGGAGCCAACGCCAGTTCCTGGTGGATGATGGCAAGGCCGGCGGCGCGCGCGGCCGCCGGGCCATCGGGCAGGTGCATTCGACCGTCGAGCTCCATCGAACCCGAGTCGGGCTGATGCACGCCGGCCAGCGCCTTCAACAGAGTCGACTTGCCGGCGCCGTTCTCACCGACCAACGCGTGCACCTCGCCGCAGCGCACGTCGAGATCGACGCCGGCCAACGCCTGCGTCGCCCCGAAGCGCTTGTGCAGCGCGCGCACGCACAGCCGCGACGGCTCGTCCCTCATCGGAGCAAACGCGCGACCTCGGGCCGGTCCATGTTGGCTCTGGTCGCCAACACACAGCCGGTGTCGACGACCGTATCGACCCGCGCCCCGTCGATCAGGGCCTTCAGGTGCTCGACCGCGAGCCGCCCCATGCGCCGCGGGTTCTGCACTACCAGCGCCTGCACCTTGCCGTCCCGCAGGGCTGCCACCAGGGGCGGCGAAGCATCGAAGCCGACGAGTTGCTTCTTGCCGAGGAGGCCGAGCTGGTCGAACGCCAAGACCATGCCGTTGGTGACCGGTTCGCACGGGCAAAACACGCCATCGGCCCGCCGCAGCTCGTCGGCCAGGTTGAGCGCCGCCGTCTTGGCTTCGCCGATGGTCGCTCCGGCGTAGCGGTTGTCGACGAGCACGTCGAGACCGCCGGCGCGCGCAGCCTGCAAGAAACCTTCCTCGCGCGCAGTGGTCGATGCCGACCCGACCTGGTAGCGCAGCACGACGACTCTGCCCCCGCCGCCGAGCAGGCGGACCATCTCCTCGCCGGCGAGGCGACCGCTCTTCTCGTTGTCCGTCGCCACGAAGCTGGCGAAGTCCTCGCCGGGCGTGCCATCGAGCGCCGAGTCGATGATCACCACCGGGATGCCGCGCTCTTTCGCCTGGAGCACCTCGGGCACCAGCGCCTTCGCGTCGAGCGGCGCCAACGCGATGCCGGCGACCCGTTCGCCGATGAACTGCTGCACGAGCTGCTTCTGGGTCGCGCGGTCGTTCTCCCGCAGCGGCCCCTTGAAGGTCATCTCGAGACCGAGCGCCGTGGCCGCGTCCCGCGCGCCGGCTTCGACCGACCTCCAGAAGACATGCGTCGTGCCCTTGGGAATCACCACGATGCGCTTGCCGTCCGCGACCGCTTCGACCGAGGCCGAATCGCCGCAAGCGACCAGGAGTGAGCAGAGAAGGAAGGCAATGGATCGGCTCATGGGCGAACGGGGGCGGAAGCGCGATGGTAGCACGCGGCCGAGCGTCTATCCTGCTCGACCATGCAGCCCCTGCTCGCCTTCGCCAGGGCGGTCGACCGCTGGAACCGACGTATCGCCGGCTTGATGGCGTGGCTCGTGTTGCTGATGGTGCTGGTCGGCGCCTGGAACGCAGTCGGCCGCGACCTCGGCAAGCGACTCGACGTGCGACTGACGAGCAACGCACTGCTCGAACTGCAGTGGTACCTGTTCGGCCTGGCGTTCCTGTTCGGCGCGCCCTACGCCCTGCGCCGCGCGGCCCACGTGCGCGTCGACGTGCTCTACGGAAGTCTCACCGAACGCGCGCGCCTGTGGATCGACTTGTGCTGCACCCTGCTGCTCCTGCTGCCGGCAACGACCGCCGCCATCGCCCTCAGCTTCGAGTTCGTGGGCGACTCGTGGCGCGACGACGAATGGTCGAGCGACCCCGGCGGGCTGCCGCGCTGGCCGA
>DRKG01000397.1 GCA_011051855.1 bacterium
ACGGCAGCAGCAACAGGTTCGAGTGCCGCGCCCAATCGAACGCGATGCAGAAGATCGTCGCCACGCCGAGCAGCACGAGCCACAGATGCCAGCGCTCCGCGCCTGCACGGCGGTGATGCTGGTGCCACGCGAGCATCGCCAGCATCGGCCCGAACGTGGTCGTCAGGTGCACGGCGGCCAGATTCCAGACGACGAACGTGCCGCCGGGAAACAGCGGGTGCGACAGGAAGTAGTCCGAACTGAACAACTGCGCCGCCTGCGACTTCACGAACAGGTAGAAGCCGAGGTAGATCGCACAGGCGAGCCCGGCGAGCACGAGGTCGAGCCGCCACCGCCCATCGGTGCGGCGCCGCAAGAACCAGAGCCACGGCAGCAGGAACCCGGCCAGTTCGTGGTTCATCAGATCGACCAGGAACAGCGACCAGAACACGTACGGGTTCCGCACCGCCACGATCATCCACAAGAACAGCGAGTAGCAGATCGGGTCGGTGTAGCCGACCCAGTGCAGCTTGTAGAGCTGGGTGGGGGCGGTGATCGCCACCATCGCCGCGACCAACACGGCATCGAGGAGGCTGCCGCGCAGCCGCAGGGTCACAAAGGCCGTCGACGCCAACAACAGCACGTGCAGGCCATGCGTGAACTCGAGGTAGCCGTCGCCACCCCACCCCGTGGCCCAAGCCAGGAACGGCGCCAGGATGCGATGCGGGAACCTACCAGGGAGCGCGAACGGGTCCGCCGACATGCGCTGCCAATCGATGTCGAAGCCGTTGCCGGTCATCGGACCGGCCGGCACCAGCCAGCACGACACCTGATAGAGGGCCCATCCGATCGCCAGCGCCAGCAGGGCCTCGACGGCGAAACGCTGCGGCGTCGGGCGATCGAGCAACGTCTCGTCGGTAGCCATGGGGTTGGTCGCGAAAGCTAGGAACGGCCGCACGGGTGGTCAAGCAGCCACACGACACTACACTGCCGCGCCATGCGTTCGCCGTTCCTGTGGCTGGCCGTTGCGCTGCACCTGATGCTCGCGTCGACGTACGCCTGGACGACGCCGCACTTCGAAGGGCCGGACGAAAACAGCCACTACGAATACGCGTGGCACCTGGCGAACGCCGGCAAGCTGCCGTTGACACCGTCCCTGCAGCGTGAGCGCGGTCTGCCACAGACCGAAGCGGCTGTGCTCGCCCACCACCCGCCGCTCTACTACGCGCTGCTGGCGGCGGCGATGGTGGCGGCGGGCGAGCGCGACGTCGTCTTCGGCCCGCTGCCGAACCCACGATGGGGCGATCCGGCCGCGCCGTCCGGCAAGCTGCACTTCCTGCACGCAGCACACGACCATGCGCTGCTCAACTGGCTGCGCATGCTGTCGGTGTTGCTCGGCGCCGTGACCATCGTGTGCGTGCACGGCCTCGGCCGCGCGTGTTGCCCGCGGGCGCCGCGCGTGGCCGACCTCGCCGCATGGCTCGTCGCCTGCCTGCCGATGTGGTCGAGTCTGCACGGCCTGCTGAACAGCGACGTGCTCGCCGCGACGCTAGCAGCCGCGACCACCCTCCTGCTGGTGCGCACGCTGCAATCCGAACGCGTCGGCGCCGGCCGCGGCATCGCGCTGGGTGCGCTGCTCGGCGCGGCGTTGCTGACCAAACTGACGACGTTGTTCCTGTGCGGGCTCGCCGGGCTGGTGGCGACGATCGTGTTGCGGCGGCGGCGCGCGAGCATGCTGCCGCCGGCGGCCGCGCTGCTGGCTACCTGTGCAATCTCAGGCTGGGCGTTCTGGCGCAACCTGTCGCTCTACGGCGACCCGCTGGCGATGAACGCGCACGACGCGTCGTTCCAACCGCTGCCGCCCGAGTATCGCTGGCCCTACCTGCTCGGCCTCGACGCGTCCCTGCCGGCCTTCCTGCCCGAGCTGTTCGCATCGCTGTTCGGCCGCTTCGGCTGGTTCGCGGTCGAGCCACACCCGGCACTGTTGTGGTGCGGAGCGGTCATCGCCGGGTTCGCGACGATCGGCCTCGTGCGTGCGTGCTTCGACCGTGAACCGACCCACCGGCCGCGCGCCGGCTGGCTGTTGCTGCTCGCGTGCGCACTCGTGCTGCTCGCGACCGCGTACTTCAACTTCAAGGTCTACCAGCCGCAGGCGCGCCTGTTGTTCCCGGCCGTCGCACCGGCCGCGGTGCTGCTGGCCGCCGGACTCGACCGGATGACCGCGGGCGCTCCGTTCCGCCGCTTCGCGCTGCTGCTCCTTCCGGCGACGGCGGCCCTGGTCTACTTCGGCACGTTCCGACCCGCACTGGCGAAGGGCCTCGCGCCAGCACCGGTCGAGCACCGCAACCTGGTGGGCGGCATCGTCGCGCCGGACGGGCCGCAATCGATCCAGTGGCGCAGCGACGTGCCATCGGAACCACGGACCTCCCCGCCGACCCTGCGCTGGACCGATGCCGACGCGCCCGCCGGGACGCGCTATACGCTCTACGCATTCGACGCCGACGGCCGCATCTGGCTGGCCACGCACGAGTGGGCCCACGACGCCGTGCGGATCACCGGCGACACGTTCGCGATACCGGCACCGGTCTGGGAGTTCCTGCCGCACGGCGTGCCGCTGCTCCTACGCCTGCGCCGCCTGCCGACGACTGCCGACGAACGCCCGTGCGAACTGGTGTGCTCGCCGTCGCTGCCGCTCACCCGCCGATGACCGTCACCGACCCCAGGCCGGGCGGACCGACCGCCGTGCTCGAGATCGGCAGCTCGACGTAGTCGACCCACAGCGTATCGAACTGCGGCACGGCCTCGGGCACCGCGACCCGTTCGCGACGCAAGCCGGCCACCTGTCGCAACTCCGAGACTGGCGGTGCCGGCAGCGGCACGCCGATCGCGTCGCCGAACACCTGACCGGCCTGCACGAACCGGAACCGAAACTGACACAGCCCGAGCACCTGCACTTCCAGGTTCCTCGCGGTCACGGGCGCCGCGAAGTGCACCGCAAGCCCGCCGCGGTAGACGATCGCGACCTGCGGTTCGTCGAACCAGAACGTGCCCGGTTCGAGGGGCCGCGTCAGCTCGGCCGCGGCGATGTCGAGGCGGGGTGGGTCGTAGTAATCCTCGGCAAGGAACGCGCGCAAGTCGTCGTCGTACCCGCCCATCGCCATACGCCAGAGCGTCGCAAGCCGCTCGCCGTCGAACACCGGCGCGCGGGTCAACCGGCGCAGCGCCCCGTAGTAGCGGCGCAGTCCGGGGTGGTGGATACGGTTGGCGTCATCGCGCAGCGATTCCCAGTAGCCCTCGGGAATGCGGCGCAGCACGTGGCCGATGCGCCACTTCGCCGGATCCCGCGCCGGCAATCGCGCGACCAGCGGATCACAGAGTAGCGGATCGACGATGTGCCCTTCGGCGCCCGCTCCGAATCCGCTCGAACCGACCGCGCCATTGAGCAAGAACCACGGCTCGTCCCGGCCTTCGGGAAACGCCAGCCGTTCGAGCTGCCCGAACACCGGCACCTTGCGCGACGGCGCCAGCAAGCCGAGTTCGCGGTAGTACATGCGTCGCTCGTCGACGATGCCGTGCTGCGCCACGATGGTCGCGTCGTCGAGCGGCGTATCGGCAGCGGGCGGCGACAGCCAAGCCGGCAGCCCGCCGACCAACAGCGCCGCGATCGTCACGGCGGCGAACCACCAGACCCCGCGCCGCGACAGATGCGCCAACCAGCGGCCGAGACCGGTGACGACGACGACGAAGGGCGGCAGGAAGAACCTTCCTTGCATGAAACCGCCCCCGACCCTGACGACGTAGGCGAGGTAGCACAGCGCGCCGAACGCCAGCCATCGCGTGCGGCCGGGCACCAACAACAGCAGCGCGCCGACCACGGTGGTGACGAACGTCGCCGGATCCGAGATCAGCGTGTGCCGCAGGTAGCGCATCCCTTGCTCGGCCAGTTCGTGTGCCGGGATCCCGACGCCGAACGCCTTCGCGTGCGCCGTCACAGGAAACGGACTGCCGTAGTAGATCTCGGCGAACAGCAGCCAGGCGCAGAACGGCAGCGACATCAACAGGCCACGGGCGATGATCGCACGCGGTGGAACTCCGCGCATCGTCGCCAACACCGGCGGCAGGCACAGCAGCGCCAGATCCATGCGATTGAGCGCCAGCAAGTTGGCGAGCAGCACCGCGCGCCCGTAGCGGCGGACCGGCGGGCCGTCACCGAGCACGTTGGCGCAGAACGCCACCAACAGCACGAACGTCAGCGGCGTCTCGAGACCCGAAGTCATGTAGTCGCAGAACGCGCGTGAGCACAGCAACAACAACGCCGTCGCCACCACCGCCGGCACCGTCGGCGCGCGCCGCAGCAGCCACAGCACGGCCGACAGCGACAACGCGAACGACAGCGCCAACGTCGTAAAGTACACCTCGCCCGACCACCACCTGCCAAACGACAACAGCAGCATCCACAGCGGGTGCGTATAGGTCTGCACGCGATCGGTCGGGTTCCAGCGCAGGCCGTTGCCGCGCACCCAGTTCTCGACCGAGCGCAGCGTGATGTAGGCATCGTCGCCGAGCCACGCCAGCCGCACGGCGACCAGGGCGAGCATCCCGACGGCGAGTCCGATCGCCATCCTGCGGGCCAACGGGGATGCCGGCGCTCCCGGTGCTCCGCCCATTCCGACTACCGTCCGCCCTCGGCGCTCTCGTCGCCGAAGATCGCCACTTCAAACAGGCCCGACGAGTTGGCCTGGGCCCGATACATGCCGCTCGTGTTGAACGGAGTGGCGATGTTGCCGAACCGATCGACGGCGATCAGGCCACCGTCATTCGGACGCAGCACTCCGTGCACGACCCCGTGCGCGGCGCGTGCCAGCGACTGGCCGCCGTATTGCATCCGGGCCGTCACGGCACGGGCTACACCGTGGCGGATGAACTCCTCACCGGTGCCGGTGCAACTGACCGCCGCGAACGCGTCGGCGTAGCAGCCGGCGCCGACGATCGGCGTATCCCCGACGCGCCCCCACTTCTTGGCGGTCATGCCGCCGGTGCTCGTCGCCGCCGCCAGCCGCCCCTCGCGGTCCCGCACCACGCAGCCGACCGTGCCGTAATCGTGTCGGCGGTCGCGCGGCGCCAGCAGGCCGGTGCGTTCCCGCTCGCCGAGCACCTCCTGGAGCGCCCGCCGGCGGCGCTCGGTGTCGAACCAGTCGTTGGCAACCCGTTCGACGCCCGCCGCGTCGGCGAACTGCTCCGCTCCGGCCGCGGCCAACAGCACGTGCCGGGTCTCGGTCATCACCTTGCGCGCGAGCGAGATCGGGTGTCGCACGGTGCGCACGCCGGCGACCGCGCCGCAGCGCATGGTCGACCCGTCCATGATCGACGCGTCCAGCTCGTGCTCTCCCCGCTCGTTGAACACCGCTCCCTTGCCGGCGTTGAACAGCGGATCATCTTCGAGCATGCGCACGACCGCCTCGCAGACGTCGAGCGCGGCTGCGCCGTCGGCCAACATCGACCGCCCCTTCACCAACGCGCGGGTCAGCGCTTCCTCGTAGGCCTGCAGGCGCGCGCGCGGCGCATCGCGGTCGATCGTACCGGCTCCGCCGTGCACCGCGATCGCCCACGTCAGGTTGCTCTGCGGTGATTCGGGCGCGAGCTCGCAGCCACACAGAAGGAACGCGAACAAAGGCAAGACGACGGCAACAGAACGCAAGGGCACACCTCCAAAGGGCGCGGAGTCTAATGCTGAACCGGTGCGGTTTCGCACCTGCTCTCCGGCCGTCTGGGCCGAACCGGGCTCGCAACCGGCCGTGCGATCGCGGCTCCGAGACCCTCCTGCACACGACTCAAGCGGCCCTCGCGAACACGTCGATGCGGAGACGGTTCCCAGGCTGCGAGGTTGCACCTCGCGAAGCACCCGCATGGCCAAGATCCTGCTCGTTGACGACAGCCGCGTGATGCTGAAGGTGATCCGTCGCGCGGTCTGCGAGGTTCGTCCCGGAGACGAGATCGTGATGGCCTCCAGCGGCGAAGAAGCGATCGAACTCGCCGGCCGACTCGAGGGGGAGCTGGCCGCCGCCCTGATCGACTACAACATGGGTGGGATGAACGGCATCGAATGCGCCGACAGGCTCCGCGCGATGCACCCCACGGCCGGCCTTGCATTGTGCACCGCCAACGCCCAGAACGCCGTCGCCGAACGCGCACGAGGGCTGGGGCTCGGCGTGCTCCACAAGCCGGTCGACGAGCAGAAGCTGCGTGAGCTGTTCGACGGCTGGCAGTCGGCCGCCAACCCGGCCCCGGCCGCCAGTCTACCCGTCACCGAACTGACCGACGACCAGGCGGACGTGCTCAAGGAAGCCTTCAACATCGGCGTCGGACAGTCGGCGGCCGCGTTGACGAGACTGATCGGCGGCGACCGCGAGATCCAACTGTCGGTGCCGGCGATCGAATTGACCACGATCGCGGAGCTGGCCCGCCGCGTCTCCCCCGGCGGCGCCGACGTGTGCGCGGTCATGCAGCGCTACCACGGACCGATCCAGGGCAAGGCCCACCTGCTCTACTCGGCCGCCGAAAGCCTGGAGCTGGCGCGCGAGTTGATCGGCACCGATACGGCGGTCGAGCAACTGTCCGAGATGGAGAGCGACGCGTTGCGCGAGATCGGCAACATCGTGCTGAACGCGTGCGTGTCGACGTTCGGCAACATGTTCGAGATCGAGATCCACTCCGACGTGCCCCACGTCGTCACCGACTCGGCGATGGCCGTGCTGACCGACTTCGGCGCCCGTTCCGAAGACGAGCAACTGCTCTACCTGCGCATGGACTTCAACCTGCGCGACCGCGACCTCCAGGGCCACCTGAGCTTCACGATGGGCGAACAGGAACTCGCCGACCTGATGGGTTACATCGACCGGTTCCTCGACGGTGTGCCCGATGACTGAACGGCTCGGGCACACGCCCGGAACCGCCGCCCTCCTCGACAACATCACGCGGCAGTCCCCCTGGGGACAGATCGTGCTCGAGGAGCGGCACGAAATCGTGCTGTGGAACGCCTGGGTGGAAAGCGCCAGCGGCATCCCTGCCACCTTCGCACTCGGCGAGCGCATCGAGGACGTGTTCTCCGACCTGCCGTCGCGGGTACTCCAAGCCATCGAAGAAAGCCTGCGCACCGGCATGAGTTCTGTGCTGTCGCGTGCGTTCCTGCCGCATCCGTTCCCACTCGGCAATCGCCAGTTCCGCGACCGCCCGATGTTCCAGTCGGTCACCATCTCGGGCTTTCGCGGCGACGACGAACGCCGCTACTGCTTGATCAACATCCTCGACGCCAGTAACGAAGTTCAGCGCGAGGACATCCTGCGGCAGCGCACGGCCGACCTCGAACGCAGCAAGGCGGCCCTCGAAGAGGCCAATCGCGACCTCGAAGCCTTCACCCACATGGTCGGCCACGACCTGCGCGCCCCGGTGCGCCGGATCCGGTCTTTCGTTCGCCACCTGCGCACGGATCTGGGCGACGAGCCCGACGCCGCCGTGCGCGGCGACCTCGAAGCCATCGAACTGTCGGCGCGCCGACTCGCCGACATCGTCCAGGCCACCTACCGACTCTCGAAACCACAGCGCGACGTGCTGCGGATCGAGCACTTTCCGCTCGCGGACGCGCTCGAGCCGGCGGTCGACATCCTGCAGGAAACGGACGCATGGGGTAACGCGGTGATCACCTGCGGTGACCTGCCGGTCGTCGATGCGGACCGCGGCCTGCTCGAACGGGTGTTCCAGAACCTGCTCGACAACGCCCTGAAGTACCGCGGCGACCGCCCGGCCCGGATCCACGTGACCGCCGAATCACGCGCCGACGAAGTCCTGATCGGAGTCCGCGACCACGGCTGCGGCATCGATCCGGCCGACGCCGATCGACTGCTGGCGCCGTTCCAAAGGGCGCTCGCCAGCCTCTCGGTCGAGGGCTTGGGCATCGGATTGACCATCTGCCACCGCGTGGTCGAACGACACGGCGGGCGCATCTGGTTCGAACCGGTGGAGGCCGGCACGCTCGTGCGATTCTCGCTGCCACAGCCGGCGCCGACGCACTGATCCGCCCCGGCAGACCTGGCGCTACAGCCGCCGGCCGCGAACGGCCGATGGCATGGCCACAAATGGATGAGGCCCCCCGCACCCAGGCTGTCTCGGCCCCGCTCCCCGACGGATTGCGGCCATACATCGTCTTGCACGCCGAGAACGCGACGCTGCCCGCCGGGTCCCGCTTCGGTGGCCACTGGGTCAGCGCCTGGCGCAGCCGGTTGCCGTTCATCCAGATCGATCGGGCGCGCAGCCACGAGGTCGGGCGCTGCGTGCCGTTCGCCGGCGACGGCGACCCGGAACAGATGGCGACCCTGCTGCGCGAGGCCTCCTGCCTGATCGCCGCCGACGAGACCTGGCTCGATACCGCTGCCGCCGCCGGCACGCCGACGATCTACCTGGCCGACGGCCATCCCGATCGCGCACCGCTGCCGGAGGTGCTCGGCGCGTTCCGCGCGGATCGGCTACGGGTGCTGCGTTCGGGCACGAACTTCCGCCGGGACCTGCCGCTGCGGCTCGTCAACGACGCGCTGGAACACTTCGTGCCCGGTGTCACCGGCACGGACCGCAGTGAGAGTTCGCTGTGCCGCGAACGTCTCGCGCCCTACATGCAAGGCCGTATCGCCGATCTCGGTCACGGCGGCCACAAGATCCACCCCGAAGCGATCGGCGTCGACTTCTTCAAGTTCGACGAGTTCGACTGGATCGGCGACGTGCGTGACCTGTGGTTCTTCGACACCGTCAGTTTCGACTCGGTCTACTCGAGCCACTGCCTCGAAGACCTTTGGCACCC
>DRKG01000398.1 GCA_011051855.1 bacterium
GACCGCCGTTTGTGCACGGTCGTTCGCCGGCCGTCGACGCGCACCACGTCGGTGAACGTCCCGCCAGTGTCGATGCCGATACGCGTGGCCACGAGCCGCAGAACGGTAGCCGCGCCGCCGGTCGGCCGCACCCGCGAGTTGCTCTTGGTTGGCGGAGGCCGGCGGATACCCTTCCCCGCGATGCTTCTGTCCGCGGAGACCATGGTCGCGCTCTACGCTGCGGGCGCGTTCGTGATCGGTGCGGTGCCGTTCGCTTGGCTGATCGTGCGCGTCGCCAAGGGCGTCGACGTGCGCCGGCTCGGCAGCGGCAACGTCGGGGCGACCAATGCCAGCCGCGCGTTCGACGGCCGGTGGGCGCGGCTGCTCGCGTTCCTCGCCGTCTACTTGCTCGACGCCGGCAAAGGGATCCTGGCGGCCCACTTGGGCTTTCTGGTCGGCGATCTCGGCGCGGCGGTGACCTGCGGCGCGGCCGGCATTCTCGGCCACGTGTTCACGCCGTTCCTGGGTTGGCGGGGCGGCAAGGGAGTGGCCACCGCGACCGGCGTGCTGTTGCGTCTCGACTGGCGCGTCACGCTGATCGCGCTCGGGGTGTTCTTCCTGGTGAGGTTCGCGACCGGGCAGGTGTTCTTCGGCAGCCTCGCGCTCGGGCTCGGTCTCGCGGTTGCGGCGATCGCGCTCGACCCGGCCGATGCGTTCGCCGCCCGGCTGCCGCTGACCGTGCTGAGCCTGTTGATCGCCGCGTTCCTGTTCTGGACGCACCGCAGCAACCTGCGGCAGTTCCTTTCGGCGAGGCAGTCATGAGGGTGGCGGTCTTGGGCAACGGCGGGTTCGGCACGGCGATGGCGCTGACCCTCGCGCGCGGCGGGGCAGCGGTCTCGCTGTGGGGGCACGACCCCGCATACACCGAGGGAATCGCGGCGACACGGCGGAACTCGCGCTATCTGCCGAGTGTGACCGTGCCCGACGAGATCCGGGTGAGCGCGAACGCCCGCGAAGTGCTCGCGGGTGCTGCGGTCGTGCTCGTGGCGGTGCCGACGCAGCACGTGCGGACAACGCTGTCGGCGATGGCGCCGTGGATCGCGCCCGACGTGCCGGTCGTTTCGTTGGCGAAGGGGCTCGAACAGGCGACCGGCCTGCGGCCGACCGAGGCGCTCGCCGAGGTGCTGGGCCGCGGCGGGCGGATCTTCGCCCTCAGCGGGCCGAGTCACGCCGAGGAAGTCGCGCTCGGCATGCCGACCGCGGTGGTCGTGGCGGGTGAGGACGATGCCGCGCTGCACCGCCTGCAGGAGGCACTGCAGACCGAGCGCTTCCGCGTCTACCGCAACGGTGACCTGCTCGGTGTCGAACTGTGCGGTGCGCTCAAGAACGTGATGGCGCTCGCCGCCGGCATCGCCGACGGACTCGGCTACGGCGACAACGCCAAGGCGGCGCTCCTGTCGCGCGGCCTGGTCGAGATGCAGCGCTATGGCTTGGCTTGCGGTGCCGATCCAGCGACGTTCTTCGGCCTTGCCGGCGTGGGGGATCTCGCCGTCACCGCGTTCAGTCGCCACGGCCGCAATCGCGCCTTTGGCGAGCGCATCGGCAAGGGCGCGACGCTCGCGCAGGTGCTGCAGTCGACGCACAAGGTCGCCGAAGGGGTGTGGACCGCCAAGGTGGTCGCCGCGGCCGCCGGCGAGCGCGGCGTCGAGATGCCGATCGCGACCGCGGTCGCGCAGGTGCTCCACGAGGGGCTGCCGCCGGAACGGGCGGTGCGTGAGTTGATGGAGCGCGACCCCAAGGCCGAAACCTGAGCGCGACGTGGTCTTCACCTCGTTCGTGTTCCTGTTCTGGTTCGCGCCGCTGTTCCTGGCGCTCTACCACTTGGTACCGGCGCGGCTGCGCAACCTCACGCTGATCCTCGGCAGCTTCGTCTTCTACGGCTGGTGGCGGCCGCAATACGTGCTGTTGATGGTGGTCAGCGTGCTGATCGATTTCTTCGTCGCGCGCTGGATGGGGGCGTGCGCGCCGGAACGTCAGGCCCGGCGCAAGCTGCTTCTGCTGGTCTCGGTGGTCGCCAATCTCGGTCTGCTCGGCTGGTTCAAGTACGCCAACCTGCTGGTCGCGAGCTGGAACGCCGTGGCGCCGTGGCCCATCGCGTGGGAAGAAGTGCTGCTGCCCGTAGGCATCTCGTTCTTCACCTTCCAGTCGATGAGCTACACCATCGATGTCTACCGCGGCACGGTGAAGCCGACTCGCTCGATCCTCGACCTGCTGTGCTACGTGTCGATGTTTCCGCAACTGGTCGCCGGGCCGATCGTGCGCTACCGGGACATCCAGGATGCGTTGGTGCGGCGATTCGTGGATCTGCGCATGGTCAGCGACGGCGTGTTGCTGTTCGCGATCGGCTTCAGCAAGAAGGTGCTGATCGCCGACCCGGTGGCGCGGCTGGTCGACCACGTTCACGCGCTCGACGCCCCCGGCGCGATCGCGGCCTGGCTCGGCGCCGTCGGATACTCGGTGCAGATCTACTTCGACTTCTCCGGCTACAGCGACATGGCGATCGGGCTCGGGCTGCTGCTCGGTTTCCGCTTCCCGGAGAACTTCCGTTCGCCGTTCCGGTCACACAGCATCACCGAACTGTGGCGCCGCTGGCACATCAGCTTGTCGACCTGGCTGCGCGACTACCTCTACATCCCGCTCGGCGGCAACCGGCGCGGGGAGGGGCGCGCGCAGGTGAACGTCGCCGTGACGATGTTGCTCGGCGGATTGTGGCATGGCGCGTCGTGGACGTTCCTGATGTGGGGGGCGTGGCACGGCGCGTTCCTGGCGCTCGAACGGCGACTCGGCAAGGTGTCGCCCTACGGCCGACTGCCGCTCGTCGTGCAGGTCGCGGTGACGTTCGTGATCACGACGCTCGGTTTCGTGCTGTTCCGTTGTTACACGGTCGGCGAACTGGCGCAGATGGCGGCCGGCCTGTTCGGCGGCAACGGTGCGGGTCGGCTGCCGGACCTCGGTGCCCCGCAGTCGATCGCCTACGGATCGCTCGTCATCGGCCTGCTGATCGCATTCGCGGTGCCGCGAAGCGAGCTGTTGGTGCGGCGTTGCCATCCCGTGGTGATGCTCGGTGTGCTCGCGGCGTTCCCCGTCGCGGTGTGCCAGTTGCTGGCCGTCGATCACGTGCCGTTCATCTACTTTCAGTTCTGAGGTGATGCGATGACCGCGATCGAACGACAACCTGCGAACGGCGAGCAGACGCCTGGACAGTGGGCGGTGCGCTGGTTCGCGGTGTGGTTCGTCGGTGTCCTGGTGGCGGTCGTGCCATTGGTGCACTGCACCTGGCACGTGGTGCTCGGCAACACCGCGCCCGTCGTGCGTACGCGCAGCCAGGTGGCGATGCCGGCGATCGATCCGTCCAGGCTTCGCACGGGCGAGTGGATGGCGGCGGCCGAGCGGTCCTTGCGCGAAGCTTCGCCGGTCGTGTGGTGGCTGCGCGGCAGCTACAACGAACTCCGCTACCGACTCGGCGTGCCGCATCATGCGCGGGTGCGGTTCGGCGAGGATGAGTGGATGTTCCTCGCCGAAACGTGCCGTGAGATCGGGCCGGCCCGACCGGCGATGTCCGCCGCTGCGCGTGCGTTCGTCGCCGACGTGCTGGGCCGCATTCGGGACGCCGGAGCCGAGCTGCTGGTCGCGATCGTGCCGGACAAGGCGCGCGTCTACCCGAAGCGTGCGTTCGCCGATGGTCGGATGCCGCCGCATCTTGGCCGGCGCTACGCGGACCTGGTGCGTCGGTTCGAGGAGCTCGGCGTGCCGGTCGTGGATCTCGCGACGCCGCTGGCGGCGGCTGCCGGGGACCCGGCGGGCGAACCGCTCTACTACGCGCGCGACACCCATTGGCGACCCGGCGGGGCCCTGCTCGCATCGCAGGCCATCGCGGCGGCGATCGAAGCGCGCTTCGGGGATCGCCTGTCTCCGCGCGTGGCGATGACCCTGAAGGGGCCGAGCAGCTACTTTGCACCCGGCGATCTGTTGTTGATGAGCGGCATGCTCGGTGCCGTCGAGCCGAGGCCGGACGGCAGCGTGCGGCCGATCGCGCTCAGTTTGTTGACCAATCGCCTGGCCGAACGCCGCGACTACTACGGCATCGAGACGAAGCGCGGAGGTGGTGCGCGTGCCTTGCGCGGCGAGGATCCCGCGGCCGAGGTCCTGCTGGTCGGCACCAGCTTTGCCGAGGAAGGCGGCCTTGCGGCACTGACGTTCGCGCTCGGCCGCGACGTTTACGGCTGCATCGACAAGGGTGCGGTGGCGATTGCGCCGATGCAGCGGGCCGTGCGCGAACTCGCGGATGGCGTCGCCCGTCCACGCGTGGTCGTCTGGCAGATCGTCGAGCGCGGATTCGGTGCGGTCGAGTGGCGGGAGCCGAAGCTGTAGCCGGTGCCGTCGTTGTGGCACGATGCTGGCGATGAAGTCCGTATCGTTCTTGTCGGCCGTGTTCGGCCTTCTGTCGGTGTCGACGGCGCAGCAGCAGTTGCAGCCGATCGACATGTTCCGGCTCGACTTCTTCATGGCGAGGGGCGCCGAGGAGCCGGTCGCTTGGCTCGACGGCGAGCACTACTTGGTGTTCGACAGCGGGGGCCGTCCGCGCGGGCCGAAGAACTGGGCGCAGGTCGAGGCGCGCACCGGTAAGCGTGCGCCCTACGTCGACCGGCGGGCCTTGCTCGCCAGCCTCGGCGATGCAGCCGATCGCGCGGCGCTCGACGATCCGTCGGCGTGGCGCTGGAGCGACGACCACACACGCTTCGTGGTCAACGTCGGTCAGGATCTCTACGCCGCCGGTCTCGACGGCAAGGTCGTGCGGCTCACCGATACTCCCGACAGCGAAGAGGTTGGCGTGCGCCTCTCGCCGGACGGCGAGCAGGTTGCGTTCATCGCCGACTACAACTTGCACGTCGTGCCGTTCGCAGGTGGCGAGGTGCGCGCGCTGACCACCGAAGGCCACGCCGACCTGTTCCTTGGGCGGCTGGACTGGGTCTATCAGGAGGAACTCTACGGCCGCGGCAACTTCCAGGGTTACTGGTGGTCGCCGGACAGCTCCCGGATCGCGCTGCTCAAGCTCGACGAATCGCCGGTGGAGGAGTTTGTGCTGGTCAGCGACGTGCCGGCGCGGCCGGTGGTCGAGCGCACCAACTACCCCAAGGTCGGCGAGCCGAACCCCAACGTCGAGATCGGCGTGATCGCGGTCGCCGACGGTGCGACCCGGTGGTTCGATGTATCGACGTATCCGGCGGAAGACCGCCTGATCGTGCGCGTGACCTGGGCGCCGGACGGCAAGGAGGTGCTGTTCCAGGTGCAGAACCGGGCGCAGACTTGGCTCGACATGCTCGCCGGCGACGCGGCGACCGGCAAGTCGCGGCTGCTCTGGCGGGAGACCAGCGACTGCTGGGTCGAGGCCGGGCCGGAGCCGCAGTGGCTGGAGAACGGTCGCTCGTTCTTGTGGCTCAGCGAGCGCGATGGCTTCCGCCACCTCTACCGCTTCGGGCGGAGCGGTGAGGAACAGGGCCGGCTCACCGAAGGCGAATGGCAGGTGAAGGAGGTGGTCGCCGTCGACGAGGACGACGGCTACGTCTACGTCACCGCCGACAAGGACTCGCCGTTGCAGACGCATCTGTATCGAGTGCCGCTCGCCGGCGGGGAGCCGCAGCGCATCACCAAGGGACGCGGCACACACGACGTGATGATGGCGCCCGACCACCAGACGTTCGTGACCACTTGGAGCGATGCAGAGACTCCGCCGTGCACCTATCTGCGTGATCTCGGCGACCGGCAACTGCGGGTGATCTTTGCGTCCCGGACCGAGCTGATGAAGCCCTACGGACTGATGGCGCCCGAGTTCGTGCAGGTGAAGACGCGCGACGGCTTCGCGATGGAGGCGATGCTGATGAAGCCGGCGGGGTTCGATCCCAACCGCAAGTATCCGGTGGTGCAGTTCACCTATTCGGGGCCGCACACGCCGCGCGTGCGCGACCGCTGGGGAAGCCGCGACATCCTGTGGCACCACCTGTTGGTGCAGCGGGGCTACGTCGTCTTCGTCTGCGACAACCGCTCGGCGAGCGGCAAGGGGCGCAAGTATGCCAAGGCTTGTTGGCGGCGCCTCGGCCAGAGCGAACTGCAAGACCTGTCCGATGCGGTCGACTGGCTGGTCGGCCAGGGCTTCGCCGATCCCCAGCGGATCGCGATCTGGGGCTGGAGCTACGGCGGCTACCAGACGCTCTACAACTTGACCCACAGCAAGAAGTGGGCGGTCGGCGTCGCGGTCAATCCGGTCACCGATTGGCGGCTCTACGACACCATCTACACCGAGCGCTACGCCGGTCTGCTCAGCGACAACGAGCGGGGTTACGACCAGGGCAGCGTCACCGGGGCAGCCCAGAACCTGCACGGCAGTTTGATGCTGATCGCGGCCGCGATGGACGACAACGTGCACATGCAGAACAGTCTGCAGTTCCTGCACGCGATGCAGGAGGCCGGCAAGGACTGTGACTTCATGGTCTATCCGCGTGTGCGCCACGGCATCGCCGACCTCGGTCAGCAGGTGCACCTGTTCACCCGGTTCCTGCGGTTCCTGCAGGAGAAGCTGTAGGTTGGCATCGGCGTTCGTCGGACCGCTGTCGCGCTTCTTCGCGAACGGCGACGAAGAGGCTGCCGACCGCATGGTCGTCGGCGTCGAACGTTGGCGTGCGGATCTGCGCGCTGGCGTCGCCGACAAGATCGCGGCCCAGCTCGATTGGGATGAGCGCAGCGAGCGTGGTTCGGTGTTCGACCTCGGCGAGGCGGGCTGGATGGCGCTGCGGTTGTTCGCGTTCTACGCCGAACGCAGTGACCTCGAATGGCCCGACACGGTGCCGCCGCTGCTCGAGTTCGACCAGGAGTGGCGCAAAGCGGCTGAGCAGGGGTTTGCGAAGTCGCTCTACGGCCAGGTGTTGGCGTGCGAGTTGTGGCTGCCCGGCTCGTTCCCGGTGACGATCCGCGCGCCGCGGCCGGATGGTGAGGCGACCGAGATCGGTTCGCTGACCGTGTTGCGCGACCAGTTGCAGTGGTTGAACCAGCGCACGTTCCAGGCGGGTGCGGACGAGGTTGCGGTGTGGCGAGAACAACCGGCTCCGGCGGGCGGCGCGTTCCTCCCGGCGGTGCGGCGCGGGTTTGCGGCGCTGTCGGCCGCGGTGCAGTGCGCGTTCGACGTGTCGTTGCCGCTGATGGTGAACGCGGCGGCGTAGCGGTGCTGACGGCCGGCCGTGGAGGAATGCCCGGGAGGGTTGTTGTTTGTACCGGGTTCGGTACGTGCGGCTACTTCAGGGCAACGTGCAGCTTCTGCACGTCGTCGTGGTCTTCGAGCCTTTCGAGGAACGCTTCGACCTCGGCCAAGGCTTCGCCGTCGAGGTCGACTGGGTCCTTGGCGTGGTAGCCGAGTTCGGCCGAGGCGACGGTCCATCCCTGCTCGCGCAGCGCGTCGGCAACCGCGTAGAGATCGGTCACGTCGGTCAAGAACCGTCCGCCGGTCTGATCGTCGAGGCCTTCGACGCGTTCGACGTCCTGTGCCCCGCACTCGATCGCCGCCTCTTCGGCGTCTTTGTTCGCGTCGTCATGGGTCGCCTCGATGATGCCGACGTGGTCGAACAGGAATGTCACCTTGCTGCCGAACTGCCCGCCCTTGAATAGCGACTTGATGTCGCTGCCGGTGCGGTTGCGGTTCTCGGTCAGGCATTCGACGATGACCGGCACGTTGTGCGGCGCCATGCCCTCGTAGAGGATCGTCTCGTAGTTCTGCGCGTCGCCGCCTTCGCCCGAGCCCTTCTGGATCGCGCGCTTGATCACGTCGTTGCTGACGGACTGCTTGCGCGCCGCCTCGACCGCCATCGCCAGGCGCGGATTCATGTCCGGGTCGGCCGCCCCCATTTTGGTGGCGATGGTGATTTCGCGGACGAGCTTGTTGGTGATCTTCGCCTTCTTGTTGGCGTTGATCTCACGTTTGGCGTGCAGCCATTGACGGCCCATGGTCGGTTCGTTCGGGGTTGGGTTGCGGGGAGTCGGGGCGGACAGGATGCGGGGCGCCCGGGCGTCAGGCAAGGCTGGACCCCGGGGGCTACCTGGGTAGCCTTCCCTTGCCACTTCGATTCCCTTTTCAGGAGACCTCGTTTGAGCGACGCCACCGCCGTGCCTCAGTCCAAAGGCCATCCCCCCGGGCTCTACATGCTCTTCTTCGCGGAGATGTGGGAGCGCTTCTGCTTCTACGGAATGCGAGCCCTGCTGGTGCTCTACTTGACGAAGGGCTTCCTGGGCATGGGGGACGACGATGCGGGCTTCGTCTACTCCAGCTACAACGCGCTCGTCTACCTGACCCCGATCCTCGGCGGCATCATCGCCGACCGCGTGCTCGGGTATCGCTGGGCGATCATGCTCGGTGGGCTGGTGATGGCGCTCGGCGAGTTCACGCTGCTGGTCGAACGCGAGTTCGCGGTCTACGCCGGCATGGCGCTGATCATCCTCGGCAACGGCCTGTTCAAGCCGAACATCTCGTCGCTGGTCGGCAAGCTCTACGCGCCGGGGGATCCGCGCCGCGATGCCGGCTTCACGATCTTCTACATGGGTATCAACATCGGCGCCCTGACGTCGACCCTGGCCTGCGGATGGATCGGCGAGAACTACGGCTACACTTGGGGTTTCGGCCTCGCCGGTGTCGGCATGCTCGCCGGGATCCTGACGTTCGGTGCCGGCAAAGCTCGTCTCGAGGGGCACGGGGAACCGCCGAATCCGCAGGCGCAGGGCCGGCGCGTCGGCATGGTCGTGCTGGGTATGGCGGCGTTGTTCCCGGTGTTCTACTTCCTGCTCGCCAACGAAGAACTGGTCACCTACCTGTTGCTCGGCGGCATCTTCGTGACGATCGGCTCGATCATCCTGGTGGCCATGCGCAGCGACAAGCAGCAGCGTGAGAAGCTGTTCCTGCTGCTGATCCTGTGGGTCTTCCACGCTTTGTTCTGGGCGTTCTTCGAGCAGGCCGGCAGCTCGCTGACTCTGTTCACGGACCGCAACGTCGACCGCGACATCATGGGTTGGGAGATGCCGACGTCGTGGGGCCAGTTCTTCAACCCGGCGTTCATCGTCATCTTCGGCACGGTCTTCTCGATGCTGTGGGTGGCGCTCGGCAAGAAGGGCCGCGATCCGTCGATTCCGGGCAAGTTCGGCCTTGCGCTGATCCAGCTCGGTGCCGGTTACGGGGTGCTGGTCCTCGGGGCGGCCTACGGGGTCGATGGCATCGTGCCGCTGGTCTTCCTGGTGCTCTGCTACCTGTTGCACACGACCGGCGAACTGTGTCTGTCGCCGGTCGGCTTGTCGGCCGTGACCAAGCTGGCGCCGCAGAAGATCGTCGGCATGGTCATGGGCGCGTGGTTCCTGTCGATCTCGACCGGTCACAAGATCGCGGGTTTCGTCAACGCGCTGGCGGGATCGAAGCCCGAGTACGCCCAGGCGCTCAAGATCTTCGGGGCGCTCGACGAGAAGGAGCTGGCGGTCGATTCGGCCGACGGGGCTGCTTTGGTGAAGGAGATGGTCGCGAAGGCCGCCGGTGAGGATGCGGCGATGCAGGCGAAGCTCACCGAGTTGATGCAGAGCTCTGCGAGCGACGTCGCCAAGGCGACGCTCGAGACCTACCTCGACGTCTACAACATGCTGTGCTGGATCGCGGTCGGCGCCGGTGTCGTGCTGCTCGTGTCGGCGCCGCTGCTCAAGAAGTGGCAGCACGGCGTGAAGTGATCCCGCCGTCGTCCCTTTCACCCATCGCGGCCGTCGCCTGACGGCCGCGCTCGTTTCCGCGACTCCAGCAGACCTCTTCGTCATGTTCACCGGCCACCCCAAGGGACTGTTCCGCCTGTTCTTCATCGAGATGTGGGAGCGCCTCGGCTTCTACACGATCGTCTCGATCCTGATGCTGTACGCGAAGGACAACGAGCGTGGCGGCCTCGGGCTGCCGGCGGACTTCGCCAACGAGATCTACGGCATCTATCTGGCGTTCGTCTACTTCACGCCCTACCTGGGCGGCCTGCTCGCCGACCGCGTGCTCGGTTACCGCAAGTCGGTGCTGATCGGCGGATTGGTGTTCGCGTCGGGATTCTTCCTGCTCGGCAGCGGCATGTCGATCGGCTTTCCGATCGGCTTGACACTGCTGTGTTTGGGCAACGGTCTGTTCAAGCCGAACATCTCGGCGATGGTCGGCAACCTCTACGAGAAGGGGGACAGCAAGCGCGATGCCGGATTCAACATCTTCTACATGGGCATCAACATCGGTGCCTTCACCGCGGCGTTCCTGGCAGCCTACTCGCGCAACGTCTGGTCGTGGGAGGCGGCATTCAACGCGGCCGGCTTCGGCCTGTTGGCGTCGGTGCTGATCCTGCTGTGGAGCTGGAAGGTGCTCGAGCGCGCCGACATCGAACCGGGCAACAAGCCGGGAGACACGCCGTTCCGCGAGATCATGCAGCGCATCCTCGGCCCGGCGCTGGTCGCCGGTTTCGCCGGCTGGGCGTTCGCGGCCTACGTGCTGCCCGAAGACGTGACCAAGCTGGTCAAGGCGACCGATATCGGCTTTTTGATCGGTGCGATTCCGATCCTGATGTTCTTCGTGCGCTTGTCGCACAAGGCCGAGGAAGAGGAGAAACCCGGTCTGCGCGCGCTGCTGCCGGTCTACCTCGCGGGCGGCACGTTCTTCATGGTGCTGCACCTGAACGGTTCGGCGATGACCGCCTGGGGCGACGAGAACACTCGGCGCCACTTCGGCCAGGTCGATCCGGTCGTGATGGTGGCGGAGGCCGTGCCGGTGTTCGCACGCAAGGCGCTGCCGAGCTACTACGAGAACGCCGCTGCGGATGTCCCGCGCCCGGATCGCAAGATGCTGCTGCCGATCGCCGACCAGAAGCAGGCGACGATGTTCGGGCAGAAGCGCATGGATCAGGCCAACTTCGATGCCTTGGTCGCCGCGTTGCCGGCCGACGTCGAGGCCGTGGAGCTGCCCCGCGACGGAGAACTCCCAGAGGGACAGAAGAGCTGGAAGAAGTTCAGCTTCGAAGTCTATCCACAGGTCGACGTGGTCGAGGGCACCGACGCGCACGGCCATCCGGTGACCACCGTTTCCGTCCCGGCCGGCGTAGAGGCGAGCCGTCGGGTCGCGTTCGTGCGCAAGGGAGAGATCGGGCGCTTCGCGACCTATCTCGTCACCAAGGAGGCGTTCGACGCCCTCTATGCCGGCGATCCGCCGACGTTGCCCCCGGGCGAGTACCTGCCGACGGCGAATCCCGAGCTGTACCAGTCGTGGAACGCCTTCTTCGTGGTCGTGTTGACGCCGTTGATCATGATGTTCTTCGGCATGCTGCTGCGCAAAGGCGTCGACTTCAGCACCGCGCGCAAGATCCTCGCCGGCATGGCCGTCACCGCGGTGTCGGCGGTGTTCATGGGCGTCGCCGCGATCGCCAGTGACGACGGCGCTGCCAAGGTCAGCGGCCTGTGGCTGATGGGCTTCTACGCGATCGTCACGGTCGGTGAGCTGTGTCTGTCGCCGATGGCGTTGTCGCTGGTCACCAAGCTGAGCCCGAAGCGGTTCGTCGGCCTGACCATGGGCGGTTGGTTCTTCGCCACTGCCGTCGGCAACAAGTTCTCGGGCTTTCTCGGTGTGATCCAGGGGGCGCTGCCGCCGACCGTGTTCTTCTTCGTGATCGCGGGTGCGGTGGCGCTGGTCGCCGGCTACATCCTGATGGTGCTGCCGAAGCTCGACGCCGCGATCAAGAAGTACGGCGCGTGACCGCTCCGTCGCAGGAACAGGCCCGCATCGCCGCGCTCGACGGCGTGCGCGGCATTGCGATCCTGCTGGTGCTGGTGATGCACGGCCTCTACATCGGGCCGCTGCTTGGCCTCGACGTAGCCGCACATCCGTACGCACGGCTCGCCTGGCTCGGCTGGAGCGGCGTCGACGTGTTCTTCGTGCTCAGCGGGTTCTTGATCACCGGTATCCTGGTGCGCAGCAAGGGGTCGCGGCACTACTTCCGCAACTTCTACGTGCGGCGTGCCCTGCGCATCTTCCCGCTCTACTACCTGGTGATCGGGCTGCTGCTGTTCGTGCTCGCGCGGCCGGCGACCACCGGCGGCGAGAAACTGTCCTACCTGCTCTACTATCAGAACATCCGTTATGCGTTGTTCGGCGAGCAGGTGATGGATCCGGCGCGCCTGATCACCTGGTCGCTGGCGATCGAAGAGCAGTTCTACCTGGTGTGGCCGGCGCTGGTAGCGCTGGTCTCGACGCGCGCGCTGCGTGGGATCTGCCTTGCGGTGATCGTCGGCGCGATCGCGCTGCGGTCGTGGTTGCTCAGCGAGGGATTGGCGGGCACGCACTTCCTCACTCCGTGCCGCATGGATGCTCTGGCCGCCGGTGCTCTGCTGGCGATCACGCCGCCGCCGCGTGCGGTGCTCGGCTGGCTGGCGACGGGGTTGGGCCTCGGCGGCTTGGTCGCGACCGCGTGGTGGACCGGCGCGTCGACGCCGGAATCGCTCGGCCAGCAGCGCTGGGGCTTGTTTGCGGCCCTGTCGCTCGGCGTCGGCTTGCTGACGCTGGCGCGCCGGGAACGTCGACTGCAGTGGTTGTTCACGCAGCCGATGCTGCGCTCGCTCGGCAAGTACAGCTACTGCATCTACCTGACCCACATCCTGGTGATCGAGCACTTGGCGAGCTACGTGCAGCACCTCGCCCCAGACACGCTCGCCGCGCTGCGTAGCGAGTGGTCGCCGATGCTCACTACCATGGCCTTCACCATCGTTGCCATCGCCGTCAGTTGGCTGGTGGCAGTGGTCAGCTGGCAGGTGTTCGAGCGCTGGTTCTTGTGGTTGAAGCGCTACTTTCCGGCGGGTGGATGAAGATCAGGTCCCCGCGTCCGGCGCATCCGGCTTGGTGGTGGAGTTCCCGCGCGCGCGCCGCCGAAGCGCGTCGCGCAGCAGCCACTCGATCTGGCCGTTGATGCTGCGCATGTCCTGCTCGGCCCAACGCCGTAGGTCCGCGAACAGCGGCGCGGGAATGCGCAGCAGGAAGGCCTTCTTGCCCTTCTGCGCGGCCGGCTGGCCGGCCTGCTTCCGTCTCACGGCCACGTCGTTGGATCAACCGTAGAGGGTGCCGGCGTTGACGACCGGCTGGGTGCCTCGCTCGGAGCACAGCACGACCAGCAGGTTGCTGACCATCTGCGCCTTGCGTTCTTCGTCGAGTTCGACGACGGCGCTGCCTTGCAACTGGGTGAGTGCCATCTCCACCATGCCGCAGGCGCCGTCGACGATGCGCTTGCGCGCGTCGATGATGGCTTCGGCCTGCTGCCGCTGCAGCATCGCGCCGGCGATCTCCGGGGCGTAGGCGAGGTGGCTGAGGCGCGCTTCGAGCACCTCGATGCCTGCCCGGGCGAGCCGTTGCTCGAGTTCACCC
>DRKG01000399.1 GCA_011051855.1 bacterium
GCGCCAGATGAAGCGTGGCAACAAGGAACTGCTGGTCGTCGGCGACCGCGTGCTGGTCAAGCCCGAGCAACAAGAACGCATGACCAAGGTCGGGCTCTATCTGCCCGCCAACGTCGTCGAGAAGGAAGAGGTGCAAGGTGGCAAGGTCATCGCGATCGGGCCCGGCCAGCCGTTGCCGCCGGCGAACGAGGAACAAGAACCGTGGAAGGACGGCTACCGCACGCCGCGCTTTCTGCCGATGCAGGCGGAAATCGGCGACTACGCGCTGTTCTTCCGCAAGGCCGCGATCGAGATCACCTTCGAGGACGAGCGCTACCTCGTGGTCCCCCACGGCGCGATCCTGGTCGTAGTCCGCGACCAGGACGGAGAATCGATCCCAGATCAGCTCCCCGAAGAGCTCTGAGCCGAGCCGAGCCCGCGCAGCACGGCCTCGACGACCTCGGCCGGATCGCGTCGCGATGTGTCGACGACCACGTCGGCGCGTTCGTAGAGCGGCTCGCGCGCCGAGAGGATGCGGCGCAGATCGACGAACGCCTGCTCGTTGTCGGCCATCGGCCGGGTGTCGCCCTGCGCGATCACGCGCTGCCAGTGATCCTCGGGAGCGGCGCGCAGCCAAACGGTTCGGGCTCGGCGACGAAGCTCGTCGTAGCTGTCGCCGTCGGTGACCAACCCGCCGCCGACCGCGAACACGCACGGCTCGCCGTCGAGCAGCCGCTGCAGTTCGGCGCGTTCGTTCCGCCGGTAGTAGGCCTCGCCGTGGACCTGGAAGATCTCGCCGAGATCGAGGCCGGTGGCGCGTTCGATACGGGTGTCGAGTTCGACGAACGGCACCCGCAGACGTTCGGCCAAGAGCGGCCCGATCGTGCTCTTGCCGGCGCCGCGCAGCCCGAGCAGCGCGACGTGGTCGCGGGGACGGGCGTGCGCGATCAGGTCGACCAGCTCGACGCCCAGCGCCCGACCGAGCGCCTGCACGCGCAGCAGCGACGGGTTGGCCTGGGCCGCCTCGACATCGGCGAGGAAGCGCTCGCTGATGTCGGCGCGCGCCGCCAGATCGCGCCGCGACCAGCCGCGGGCCTTGCGCAGCGCCCGCACGTTGGCGGCGAGCGCGTCGAGCAACGGATCCTGATGGCTCAGAAGTAGTACCACTCCGTGCCGGAGGTGATCGTCGTGCTGGTGGCAGCACCGCCGAACACCTGCACCTGCCCCTGATGCGCGAACACGAAGCTCGCCCCGGCACGTCCGGTGCTCATCATCGGCCCCGGCGAGAACGTGTTCGTCGCGACGTCGAAGATCTCGGTCGACGACAGTGGCGACGGCGACAGGATGCTGTTGTCGGCGCCGCCGGCGATCAGGAAGCGGCCGTTGCCGAGCGGCCAGCCCATGTGGTTGGCGCGCGCGGTCGCCATCGCACCGACGCTGGTCCAGGTGTTGGTGGTCGCGTCATAGATCTCGGCCGCGGCCGTCGGGTTGCCCGGATTGAACGGGATGATCGACAGCGCGTTCATGCCGCCGGCGAGCAACCAGCGGTCGGGCGCGAGCTGGATGGGATCCGCCAGCGCACGCGCAGTCGCCATCGACGGCCCGAACGTCATCGTGTTGGTGGCCGGGTCGTAGAGATCGCACGTCGAGCGCACCGCCGGCAGCCAGGTAAACAGAAGCGGATCCCAACTGATGCCGCCGGCGAACAGGATCTTGTCGTCGGGTCGCACGATCGCCGCGTGCGCGGCGCGCGGCGTCGTCAGGCTCGGGCCGGCGCTCCAGGTGTCGGTCGCCGGATCGTAGAGCTCGGTGCTGCTGACCGTGTTGTGGATCGGCTCGAGTTGCGTCGGCGTGACCGGCATCGCCTCGATGCCGCCGGTGACCAGCACCAACCCGTTCGGCAGCAGGTTGGCGGTGTGCCCCATGCGCGGCGTCGCCATCGATGCCACCGCCGCAAACGAGTCGGTCACCGGATCGTAGATTTCGCAACTCGCCTGCGGATCGTTGGTCGCGTTGACGCCGCCGCACAACAGGTAGCGGCCGTCGGGCAGGCGCGTCATCGTGTGCATCGAGCGCGGCGTCGTCATCGACGGCCCGTAGGAGAACGTGTCGGTCGCGGCGTCGTAGGCGTCGGTGGTCGCGGTCGCGACCTGCGCGAGCAACTGCCCGCGCGCGCCGCCGATCACCAGCGCACTGCGGTCGGCCCGCACCAACGCGGTCGAGAACGCGCGCTCCTCCATCATCGTGACCGCACGATCGCGGAACGTGCCCGCCAGACCGAAGCGCACCACGTTGCCGTTGCTGAGCCGCCCGAGCAGCGTCGGCTGCCACAGGAGCGTCACCGCCTGGAAGAACAACGGCACGTCGACCAGCGACGGCTGCGCCGCGATCGGCACCTGCACGGTGCCATGCAGCGTCAGGTCGCCGAGCACCGGCCACGCGAACGAGACCATGTCGAGACCGATCGACAGGCTGCGCAAGTCGTTCGGATCGAACAACTGGATCGGCGTCGGCCCGGCGTTGCTCGACGGCACGATCACCATCAACTCGAACGGGTAGGCCGCCGGGTAGGCGTCGAGCACCAACGTGCCGGGCAGAGAACCTCCGGCGACGTCGAGTTCGAGCGACTGCGCCGGCAAGGCCGCGAGCAGAGCCCCACACAGGACCGGACGCAACAGGCTTGGAGTGACGTTCATGGCAACCGACGATCGTACGCTCTGCCGCCGGCTCCAGACCTGGGGAGTTCCCCTAAAGTACTCCCCGGGGTCCTGCCGATCCTCTCGGCGCGGGA
>DRKG01000400.1 GCA_011051855.1 bacterium
ATGCGCTGGTCCATATCGCCGACCAGGAACGGAAACACTCCCACGGACACGTCGGAGGACGGTGCCTGCGCCGGCAGCACTGCCAGCAACAGTGCCAGGAGTGACGACAGGCCGAGCGGGCGGAGGACTGTGGTGTGGGTCGTGGGCATGGGGTCGTCTGGCTTCCAGCCGGTTACGACGCTACCATAGATGGAAGGAGATCCCCCACCCCCCTATGAAAGCCATCCCGCTCGCTTCTCTCGCCATCGTCTGCTGCTCCGCTCTGGCTACCGCCCAGTCGGCGATCTTGTTCACCGGACGGTTCCCGTTCGTCAGCACGGACGCGGCCAACAACGCCGGTTCGATCCCGCAGATGACGCCGTTCGACTTCAGCTACGCGCTGCCGTTGGCGGGTATCCCGACCGTGGGCCGCACGATGTTGCCGGCCACCGCGATGCACGCCTACCTCGGGGACGGCGATGCCGATGGCGACTACCTCAAGCTGCGCACCTGGAAGCCGTCCTACTTCACCAACGTCGGCATCGACGGCGTGTTCGTGAAACACGGCGTCACCGGCCCGACCTTCGAGGACGTCTACTTCACGCCGCGGCTCGACGCGGCGACGACCCCGTTCGAGGTGCTGACCAGCAACGGCACCCCGGTCCAGCTCGCCGAGGGCGACTGGGTGCGGTTCCTGCCCAACGGCAACGTCGAGTTCTTTCTGACTCAGGCACAGCTCGCGATCGCCGCCGGAGCGCAGGTCAACGGCGACGTGCCGGCGGCGGGCGCGCTCGCGCAAGCGGCGAACGGAGACCTCTACTACGTGCCGCACGACGGCGGCCACTGGGTCAACGGCAACCAGTCGGGCCAGGTGTTCTGCTACGACGGCGCGATCTGCAAGATCGACGCGGCCAACATCACCTACGACGCGAACGGCAACGTCGCGGCGCTGGCGCCGGACTCGGCGCGGCTGTTGATCAACGAGGTCGGCTCGGGCCCGGGCGGCACGCTGAACGTGCGGCAGTTGGTGCAGAACGCCGGCTCCTACGACCGCACCGGCCAGCCGATCGCGACCGCCGGCGTCTACGGCAAGACTGGCGGGCTCGGCCTCGACAGCAACGGCGGCACGTTCACGCCGATGTTCCCCGACGCGACCGGCGCCTTCCCGCCGGAGCCCAACCTGGTGTTCTGCAGCAACGCCGGCTCCTACGGCGGCACCATCTGGACGACCGCCAACAACGGGGACGTGTACGAGATCAACGCGTTCGGTGGCCCGGGCACCGGGATTCTGTGCGGCAGCAAGACTGCCGGCGTGCCGGCCGACGGGAGCTGGCTCGGGGTGCAACTCGACATCGGCAACTTCCAGCCGACGCTGCTCGGCATGACGATCATCGACCTTCCGCAGGACCGCTTGATCGCCGACATGGACGACTACGGCGCGTTGGCCGACAGCGCCACCCAGCCGAACTGGGTGGTCGACTACTGGGGCGAACCAGGCACCGGCGTGTTCCAGCTGATCTCGGTCGGTCCGCAGCCGCCGTCGCTGGTGGTGCCTTCGCTGCCGGCCTCGGTAGTGCCGCTCGGCTTCGTGCCCGCGTCCTGGCCCGATCTGTTCCACGCGACTTCGCCGATCGGCACCGGCGTCGCCGTCACGGATGCGTTCGGCTACGCCAGCGTGTCCGTCGGCAACCCGAACACGGGCGCCTTCGCGGGCTTCACGATCATGGTGCAGGGACTCGGCATCACGCCGACGCAGCAGTTCCAGCTCAGCTCGCCGGTCTTGGTGCAGATGCTGTAGGCCCGATCTGATTGGACTGGTCGGGCCGTCTCCCGGAGTCAGGCGCCCCGGAGTCAGACCCCGCTGACGAACTGCATCAGCTCCGCGTATCGCCGTTCGACGTCGGTCCGCGACGTGTCGGCGAGACGGCCGACGCCAAAGCCTTCGACGGTCATGCTCGCGGTGACGGTGCCGTAGGCCACCGCGCGCTGCATGTTGGCCAGCGTGATCTGGTCGCAGTTGGCGAGGAAGCCCATGAAACCGCCGGCGAAGCTGTCGCCAGCACCGGTCGGGTCGACCACCTGTTCGGTCGGATACGCCGGCAGCGCGTAGTGGAAGTAGTTCGAGAACACGAAGCAGCCGTGTTCGCCCTTCTTGACGATCACCAGCTTCGGGCCGAGTTCGAGTGCCGCACGGCCGGCCGAGATCAGGTTGCTCTTGCCGGTGAGCTGTTTGACCTCACTGTCGTTGACGATGACACCGTCGATGCGGCGCAGCAGCGCCAGCAGGCCGTCGCGTTCGTTGTCGATCCACAGGTCCATGGTGTCGGCGACGACGAAGCGCGGCGCCGTCATCTGCTCCACGACCGACATCTGCGTGGCCGGGGCGCCGTTGGCCAGGAACACGTACGGCGTGTCGCGGTAGCCTGCCGGTACCTGCGGCTGGAAGTCGCCGAAGGTGTTGAGTTGCACGTCGAGGGTTTCGCGGCTGTTCATGTCGGCCGAGTAGCGGCCGTGCCACGTGAACGTCTTGCCGGGCTGGATCTCCAGACCAGCGAGGTCGATGTCGCGCTGCGACAAGAGTTGCTGGTGCTCCTTCGGGAAGTCTTCGCCGACGACGCTGACCAGGCGCACGGGAGTGAACAGGCGGGCGGCGAGTCCGAAGTAGGTCGACGAACCACCCAGGCACCGCTCGGCGTTGCCATGCGGGGTCTCGATGGTGTCGAACGCGGTGGATCCAACTACGAGCAGCGTCATTGCGGCGGGACAGGCTATCCATGCTCCGGCGGGAGTTCTACGCCGAGGTCGGATCGTGTTCGGCTTCCTGGTTCTCGAGTGCGACTTCGCGGTCGACGTCGGCTTTGGTGACCCGGTCCTTTTCGAACAACAGGAAGAGTCCCCCAAGGCCGCTGAAGAACGTCAGCACCAGCCGGTAGAGCAGCGACAGGGCCACGCCGCGGGTGCGCATCGCCAACGCCGGGTCGGCGACGGCTCCCTGCAGGTGGTGCGCGCCGTAGTGGGCATACAGGTTGCCGTACAGCCACTCCCCGACGCCGAGGCCGTTGGGCCCGATCGGCACCGCCGAGACGATGTTGATGACCGGCACCAGCACGAAGTACTCGAACGGCGGCATGCCGACGCCGATCGCCTCGCCCAGGCACAGGACGCAGCCGACCGACAACACGTGGTTGCACATGCCGGCGAGCAGGCTCGCGGTGATCACCAGCCGCTGGTCGCGGTAGAAGAACACCGCTTGGTCGACCAGATGCAGCACCGAGCGCAACCTGCCGGGCAGCTTGTTGAGCAGCGCCTTCAGGCGCACGAGCTCGCGCAACCGGCGGCTGAACGCGATCAGCCCCAGCAGCGCGACGCCGACGATCACCCCCCAGATACCGAGCGCGATCTCGCCGTAGCGGTCGAGCGCGAACAGCACCATCAGGGCGCCCAGCAAGGCCAGGGAGCCGAGGCCGAGGATGCGGTCGACGCCGACCGAGACCAGCACCTGCACACGGTGGCCGGGGCAGCGCTTCATGATGTAGAGCGCCTTGACCACGTCGCCGCCGGTCGCGCCCGGCACGACGCTGTTGAAGAACACGCCGATCCAGGTGAAGCGCAGCGTTTCGAGCAGCGACACGTCGGTGCCGTTGACGCGCAACAGCCACCACCAGCGCGCGCCGGCGATCAGCACCGTCAGCACGTAGAGCAGGCACCCCGCGGCGAACAGCAGCGGGTCCATGTGCGACCAGTAACTGAGGAAGCCTGGTACGACGTTCTGCGTGCGGCCCTGGGCGTCGACCGCGCCCTGTTCGAGCGCGCGCACGGTGCCGCCATCGCCGTTCGTGTCGCCGACGATCCGGAACGTGACCGGGTTTCGGTTCCAGTGGCCTTGGATCTCGACCACCTGCTCGGCGACGACCTCGCCGTTGACGCGGAACTCGAGGCGATCCTCGAAGTTGATCGAGCGGAACACGAACCACATCAGGGCTGCGACCAGCGCGACCTTCAACAGCGTGACCAGGTGCCGGCTCACCGCCATTCTCCTTTCGCCCGCACCTTGGCGCGGGCCGTGTCGATCGAGGCCTGTTCGGCGACGACGCGCGCCAGCAGGCGTTCCCCGAACGCGCGGCCATCGACGCCGAGCTCGCGCAGGCAGGCGATTGCGACCGGCGCCCCGTCGGGCGATTCGTTGACGGCGAAGTGGATCAAGGCGCTGACCGGCGACACGGTAGCGATGCTGATCGACAGTTTCGCGTCGCCGACGTAAAGGTCATCGCCGTCGCGCCGGATCGCGGCGGTGGGCGCCAGTTCGCCCAAGACCTCGACGGCCTGGGCGCTGAGCAAGCGCTGCCGGTGCACCGCCAGCAGCAGGTCGGTGGCGGCGAACGCCTCCCACACGAAGTGCACCATCTGCGCGCCGCGGATGCCCGGCCCGTCGAGGTCGGCGAGGTCGGCGACCTCGTCTGGGGTCACGTCGCACGCGCCGCGGAACCCGACGATCGCATCCCCCGCGAGGGCGAAGCGGTCGAGCAGCCAGTGCGCGCGCAACTGGCTGCCGTCGTAGTCGATTGCTCGTTCACACCAATGCCCCTGCATCGCGTTATCCGTCGCGCCCGTCCAGCCACTGCCGCACCCACTTCGCATCCGGGTCGACGCGCTCGCGCCCGAGGCTCCAGGTCAGCGCGATCAGCGCCGGCGTGCGCAGCTTCGAGTAGTAGGCGTCTTCTTCGAACACCATGCGGGCCAGGAACTCGACCGGCGAAGTCGCGATCCAGTCCTCGCGCCCCGGTAGCCGCACGACGCTCTCGGCGAGTTCGCCGCGCAGTTGGCCGCAATAGTGGATCAGGCGCAGCAGCACGTAGGGGTCGGGATCGAAGCCGGTGAAGTTGGCGCTGCGCTCCTCGGGGCTGGCGGCCATCGTCGCCAGCATCAGCGGCACGGTGCGCGGGCCGCCCAGGCGTCGGATCTGTTCGAGCGCGCACAGCCGCACCTCGGCGAACCGCCGACTGCGCGCAAACGCCGCCCGCGGCCCCCGTCGCCGGATCGCGCCAAGCAGAAGATTGCGGGCGCAGTGGCCGATTGCGGCCCGCAGGGCGCGGGCAACCTGGCGCCGTGCGGCGGGGTCCTGCTCTTCCAGATAGAGGCCGGTCAGATCCTCGACCAGCAACAGCCGTGCGTCCCACCGCGGCAGCGAGCGCGCGGTGAGGGACGCCAGTGCCTCGAGATACTCGGCCGGCGGGGCGACGGTGCCGCGCGCCCGTGGGCGGCCGTTCTGCAGGGCCGAACGCCAGCGCCCGCGTTCCTCCGCGGGCAGCGGTGCGTCGAGGTCGGCGAAGTCGCCGGCGAACGGGGTGAGCCCGAGCTGCCGGACGATGCGCGCGACGCCGTCGAGGGCGAGGATGCGGGTGTGGGGATTGGCGTCCAGCTCGGCCAACCAGCCACAGCGGATCGTCGTCGCCGCCCCGGCGACGAGGTCGTCACCGGCTTCGTAGGGCAGCTCGCGCACGATCGCCCGCACGTGGGCTGCGGGGCGCTCGAGCGCGTGGCGGGCGCGGCGGCCGAACAGCGCGGCGAGTCCCCACCGGATCGGCAGCAGCGTCCACGAACGCATGTACCACTCGGACAGGAGCGCCTCGTCGCGATAGACGATGCGGCGGTCGTCGCCCTGGCCGTCGATGCGCACGATCTCGTCGAGCTCTTCGATCAGCTCGTCGGCGCCCAGCGCGTGCGTCGAGTACTCGTCGCCGAGGCTGCAGCACGGCAGCCACGCGCACATCAGCAACGCCGAGACCCGTGTCCGCATCGCTGTCATCGACCGCCCCGCTGTTGCCAGCGAAGCAGCGTGGCCTTGCGCCCGGCGCTGGTCGTGGCGTCGCAGGCCGGCGGTTCGATCCCGTGCACGTGGGCCAAGGCGGCGTGCAGCGCCTCGAACGCGCGCGGGTCCTGTTCTGCGGCCAGCGCGCGCAACAACGCCGGCGGGGCCGTGTCCGCATGGCAGGTCGCGACGCCGACCGCCGCGAAGCGCCGCACCAGCGCAGAGCGGTCGGCCAGGGCCGCGGTCCAGAAGGCTTCGTTGGCCAGCCGGTTGGCGATCGCGAGCTGCACGGCGCGGGCACGCACGGCTGCCGACTCGTCGGCGCACGCGACCGCGATCGCGCGCAGACGCATCGGGCGGCGCTGGCGGTCCTCTTCACGTTCGGGCGGTTGCGCCAGCGACTCCAGCACGCGGATACGGGCGGTGACCGCGGGAGCTGCGCGAAGCAGCGCGAACAGGTCGCGCATGCTGCCGTTGGCCAGCGGATCCTGCGCGGGTTCGGCGGTGATGCGCGCCTGCCACGCGTCGAACTCGGCGGCGTGGCCGGCCATCCAGGCTCCGTCGGCGTGGCGTTCGCCGAGGGTGCGCAAGGTGCGCAAGGCGTCCTGCCGTTGCCCGACCACCCATTCGACCTGGGCCAGCTCGAACAGGGTGTCGGGCGCCGCCCGGTCGCCGCGTTCGCGGACCAGCGCGCGCAGCTCGGCGACCGCGAGGTCCGGCCGGGCGAGGTCGCGCAACAGGCCCGCGCGGACGCGACGCAGTTCGGGCGCGCGACTCGCGGTGAGGGCGTGGTCGACGACCTGCAGGGCTTCGGGGTGGCGTTCGCCCGCGACCAGGAAGCGGCTGAGCCGCAGGGCTGGTTCGGTCGGGTCCTCGGCCTCGGCGAGCGCGGTGCGCAGCGCCCGTTCCCGAGCCCGCGGATCGGCGGCGGGAACCGGTTGCACGGGGGCAGACGCTTCGGCCACCGGCGGGTCGGCCAGCGGTGATGCCGGCGATGATGCCAGCGGTGATGCCAGCGGTGATGGCCGTGGCGCCGGTGCGAAGGCCGTCCGGCGCTCGCCGGCGAACCGCGCTGCCGGGCGCGCGGCATGCTGCGCGCAAGCGGCGAGCAGCACGCCGACTCCGGCCAAGGTCAGTAGCCAACCGCGACG
>DRKG01000401.1 GCA_011051855.1 bacterium
AGAACGCCGCCCGCATCAACGCGTTGCTGACCCGCCTCGACCCGCAACGCGCCGCCACCGTGATCCACATCGGCGACGACCCGGTCGGCCAGATGGCACGGGTGCACGACCGGATCGAAGCCGGCGAGTTCGTCGCGCTGCTCGGCGATCGCACCGGGTTGAACGAGCGCGTCGTCGAGGCGGACTTCTTCGGCGCGAAGGCGAAGTTTCCCGCCGGGCCGTTCCTGATCGCGTCGTTGATGCGCTGCCCGGTCTACCTGACGTTCGGCGTGTACCGCCACCCGAACCGCTACGATCTGTCCTGCGAGCCGTTCGCCGAGCGCCTGCACCTGCCGCGCAAGGGCCGCCAGCAGGCGCTGCAGGAAGTCGTGCAGCGCTACGCCGACCGACTCGCGCACCACGCGCGTTCGGCCCCCTACAACTGGTTCAATTTCTATGACTTCTGGCGCACCGACTGAGACCGACGGCCAGGGTGGCCGCCCGCAACGTCCGCCCCACGCGATCCACGTGCACTTCCGCGCGGGTTTCCAGCAGTGCGACCCGCTCGGCGTCGTCTGGCACGGTCGTTACTTCGAGTGGATGGAGGCGGCGCGCACGGAACTGTTCCGAAGCGTCGACCTCGCGGTGCCAGTGATCCGCGGCCTCGGCCACAAGATGTTCGTCGTCGACGCACAATGCCGCTACATGGCGCCCCTGGTCTACGACGACGAGTTCACGGTGACGGCGTGGTTCACGCAGGCCGCACCCTTGATCAAGATCGCCTACGACTTCTACAATTCCGCCACGGGCCGGTGGAGCGCGCGCGCCACGACCGTGCTGGCTACCACCGACGTGCAAGGCAACCTGCTCGCGACCACCCCCGATGGCATCCTCGAACGCCTCCCGATCGGCCAGCAGCCTCGCTAGCGGTCTCTGGTTCGCCTTGCTGCTGGCCTGCAACACCGCGGCACAGGCTCCCGACGCGACCGGCCCCGGACGCGACGAAGGCGCCAAGGACGAACCGGCCCCCGCGACCGCCAAGGAACTGTTCCGCACGTTCGCCCGCCTGCGCGGACTGTCGGCGAAGTTCACCGAAGAGAAGCACCTGAGCCTGCTCGCGGTGCCGCTGAAGAGTTCGGGCGAACTGCACTTTCTGGCGCCGGACCACCTCGCCCGCGTCGTCGTCGCGCCCGAACCGAGCCAGGTCATCATCAGCAACCGAGAACTGCGCATGCGGGATGCGCACGGCACCGAAGTCATCGACCTGCGCCAGAGCGACCGCGTGCGCCTGTTCGTCACCTCGCTGATGCGCGTGTTCCAGGGCGATCGCGCGGCGCTCACCAAGACCTACGACGTGCGCTACGCCCGTGACCCGCAGGACCGCACGCGCTGGCGCCTCGAACTGACCCCCAAGCCGAAGGAACTGCGCCAGATCCTGAAGCACCTGATCCTGCACGGCCGCGGCCACGCGGTGACCAGGATCGAACGGGCCGAACCGAACGGCGACCGCACCATCACCACGATCACCGCAGTCGACACCCGGCGCGAGTTCACGGCCGCCGAACGCAAGCGGCTGTTCGCAATCGAGCCGAAGGCGCGGCCCGCGAAGTGAACCGGGACCGCCGCCTGCTGCTGGTCGGCGCGCTGCTGCTGGCCGCGCTCGGCACGTTCGTCGCCCTGCGCATCCGGGTCGCGACCGACATCACCCACTTCCTGCCCGCGGGGGCCGACGCACGCGACGTGCTGCTGGCGCGCGAACTCGCCACCGGCGAACTGAGTCGCACGATCGTGCTCCTGGTCGACGCACCCGACGCGAGCACCGCCGCCGCGGCCAATCGCGACTTCGAAGGCGAACTGCGGGCGCGGCCGGCGGCGATGCGCCACGTCGCGCGCCTGGTCGGCGGCGCCGACGATGCGATCGAAGATGCGATGTGGCAGACCTACGAACGCCACGGCCTGGCCTTCCTCGCGCCGGATCGCGACGCGGCGCGGGCGCGGCTGGCCGACGACGCCCTCGATCGGGCGATCGCGACCTTGAAGCGCAAGCTGTCGACCGACATGTCGACCTTGCTGGGCAAGATCGCCCCGGCCGATCCGCTGCTGGTCCTGCCGCGGCTGTTCGAACGCGTGATGGGCGCGCGCGGCGGCGGCCTGCGACTCGTCGACGGCCGGTTCCTGACCCAGGACGAACGCGGCGGGGTGCTGTTCCTGACGACCAGGGCAGCGACGTCGAACGCCACCGCGCTGCGGCCGTTGATGCGCGAACTCGACGCGGCGTTCCGCGCCGTCGCGCGCCGCATCGACGCCCCGCTGGCCTTGCAGCAAAGCGGCGCCCACCTGTTCGCGCTGGCCGCGGAAGCGAGCATCCGCGCCGACATCCAACGGGTCTCGATCGGCTCGGCGGTCGGCCTGACCTTGCTGTTCGTGCTGCTGTTCCGTTCGCTCCGACTGTTGCTGCTGGTGCTGCCGATTCTCGCCTCCGGCTTCCTCGCCGGCACCAGCGTGTGCCTGTGGTGGTTCGGCTCGGTGCACGGCCTGACCCTCGCGTTCGGCGCTGCCCTGATCGGCGTCAGCGTCGACTACGGCGTGCACTTCCACTGCCACCACCTGCACGCGGGCCGGGACCGGCCTGCGCGGGCGACGCTGCGCGCGGTCTGGCCCGGCCTGTCGCTCGGCGCGTTGACGACCATCACCGGCTTCGTCGCGTTGATCGCCTCGGGCTTTCCGGGCCTGCGCCAACTGGCGGTGTTCGCGGTGTCCGGCATCGCCGCCGCCGCGCTGTCGACCCAGTTGTTCCTGCCGGGCCTGGCCGCTCCCGGCAGCCGTCCGACGAAGCTCGCGATGCGCCTCGCCGCCGGCTTGCGCAGGTTGTGGTTCGCCCCGCACAGAAGCCGCACTGCCCTGCTCGCCCCGCTGGTCGCGGTCGCGCTGGTGATCGCCGTCGGACTGCCGCGGCTGCGCTGGAACGACGGCATCGCCGGACTCAACCGCATCGATCCCGAAGTCGCTGCCAAGGACGCCGCGGTGCGCGGACGCGTGGTGCGCTTCGAGCAGGGACGTCTGGTCGTCGCGACCGGCGCCGACGAGGAACAGGCCCTGCAGGCCAACGAACGGATCGCCGCCGCACTCGAGGAGTTGCGGGCGCGGGGTGCTCTGGCCGGGTTCCGCTCGCTCGCCCCGATGCTGCCGAGCCGGGCGACGCAGGCGGCCGTGGTGTCGGTGCAACGCGACGACCCGACCCTGTGGCCGCGCCTGGCGCGCAGTCTCGAGCGTCACCAATTCCGGCCGGCCGCGTTCGAACCGTTCCACCAGCGGCTGGTCGAGCCCCCGCCGGCGCCGCTGACCTACGACCAACTCGCCGCTTCCGCGCTGGCGCCCTTGGTCGAGCCGTTCCGGTTCACCTGGAGCGGCGGCACCGGCTTCGTCACGCTGCTGCGCGATCTGCACGACGAAGCCGCCGTGCGCGCGGCCCTGGCCGCGATCCCGGGTGCCGACCTGATCGACATCGCCGGTTCGCTGAGCGGCGCCTACGGCGCCTACCGAGAACGGCTGCTGCGCCTGTGGCTGGTCGGGCTCGGCGGCGTGCTGCTGCTCGTGTGGCTGCGGCATCGGCGGTTGGTGCCGACTCTGATCGCCTGGGTGCCGGC
>DRKG01000402.1 GCA_011051855.1 bacterium
GATCGGCATGGCCGAGGAATACATGCCGTTCATCCCGATCCTGGTGACCCTCAGCCTGGCGCTGAAGATGGACGCGGTGGTCGCGCTCGGCATCGTCTACATCGGTGCCGGCGTCGGCTACGGCTGCGCTGCGGTCAACCCGTTCACCGTGACGATCGCCCAGGACATCGCCGGCATCGAACGGCAATCGGGCTGGCTGTTCCGCGTGGTGTTCATGCTGTTCGCGGCCGCGATCGGCAGCCTGCACATCATGCGCTACGCACGCCGCGTGCAGGCCGACCGATCGCGCAGCCTGGTGCACGACATCGACTACAGCGAGGGCTTCCACCTGCCCGAGAACGTCGCCCTCACCCCCCCGCGCATCGCCGTGCTGATCGCCTTCGCCGCCGCGATCGTGGTGTTCGTCTGGGGCGCTTCGCAGCACGACTGGTACTTCACCGAACTGATGGCGCTGTTTCTCGGCCTCGGCTTGGTCAGCGCCCTCTTCGGCCGGTTGAGCCCGAACGTCGCCGCCACCCGGTTCTGTGAAGGCGCCGCCGAAATGACCACGACCGCGCTCCTGATCGGCGTCGCCCGCACCATCGAGGTAGTGCTGACCGACGGCATGATCATCCACACGATCATCGACGCGGTCGCCAACAGCATCTCGGGCCTCGGCCCGTATCTGGCATCACTCGGCATGCTGGTGGTGCAGAGCATCGCCAACCTGTTCATCCCGTCCGGTTCGGGCCAAGCCTACGTGACCATGCCGATCATGGCGCCGCTCGCCGACCTCTGTCACATCAACCGCCAGATCGCAGTGCTCGCCTACCAGATCGGCGATGGCTTCACCAACATGATCGTGCCGACCAACGCTCTGCTGATGGGCATGCTGGCGCTCGGCAAGGTGCCATACGGACGCTGGATGAAGTTCATCCTGCCGCTGATGCTGCAACTGTATCTGCTGGCGGCGGCGGCGATGTTCGTAGCGTGGATGATCGACTACCGCTGAGCGTCGGCCACGCCCCCAATCAGCGCACCTCGATGTTGCGCAACACGATCGTCTCCGGCCCCCAGTCCTTGCCGAAGATCCCGGCGAACTCGAGCTTGGCCGGCACCCACACGCCTGCGACCTCCTGCCAACCGATCGAAACCGTCGCCGTCCAGCGCGCCTTGCTGGAGCCGCCCGCAGCACCGAACTGTTCACGGATACGGGTGACCGGTCCGGTGCCGGCCTTGCCGCGCGTGAACGTCGTCTCCAACCCCGGTTGCACGAACCCGGTGATGGCACCTGCAGCCGTCTTCACCCGCGTGATGCGGTGACCGTGCACGGTGAAGTCGCCGGCTGCGTCCGGCCCTTCGATACGCGCGCCGGCAAAGAACTCATCAAACTGCTGGCGATCGTTGAAGTCGCGCGACCACCAGATCAACCAGCGGTCGCGAACGGCCGCTGCGAGTGCCATTTCGCGCTCCGCCGGACGCGGCGGAGCGAACTCGAACGACGCCTGCCGCAAGTGCCGACCGAGTCCGCGCAGGGTCACCGTGCCCCGCACCTTCTTCTCGCCGCGCCAGACCAGGTCGGTGCCGCGCGTTCGCACCTCGAAAGCAGCCGAGATCGTCACCGGATCGGCCGTCAGCCGAAACGGCGCATCCCACAGCGCACGCAACGCGTCGGCACCGGGGCCCGTCGGCTTCGCCGGGGCCGGCAGTTCTTCGCCGCCGAACGACAGGTCCGCCAGTTCGATCGCGGCCGACTCGAACACATCTTCGCCGAACCGCGTCGTCGACTGGTAGGAGTTCGGGACCAGGCGGCCGGCGACTTCCGTCCAACCCCAGGAGGCGATCATCGACTCCCCCTCGGCGCGCGTCCGGACGTAGTGCTCGCCGATCGCGCGCGTCTGCCAGACCACGCCGCGCTGGCCGGTGATCCGCCCACCGGCGACGACCAGATAGTCGGCCAGTTCGGGCCGCTGCGCCCCACTGCCCGTGGACAGGTTGCGCGCCGCACGCCGATTCGGATCCCAACCCCTGCCGACCAATGCAACGCGTTCGGGCGCGATCGGAACGAACTGTGTGTCGCGACCGAGTTCGTCGAAGTTGGGCCGCAGCACACCGGCAAAGGCGCGATCGAGCAGGGTGCGCACGCCGGCATCGGCACCGGATTCGACGACCACTCGCACGCGGCCACCCCGCACGACGCTGAATCGGCCGGTCGCATGGAACTCGTCGTAACCAGGATTCGCCGTCGCGGACGACTTTACGCCCGCCGCTTGCTTGCGACGGCCGCGATAGCGGAAGGTGCCGGCCAACGTGCCGGTCCCCGCGGGCCAGCGATACCAACGTTCGTAGGGCTCTCGCAACATCGCCGCCCCCGCGCCCGCATCGGGGCTGCCGACCAGGCACCAGTCGATGAGCTCGATCGCGGTCGCTTTCATCGCACATCCCGGTGGCGTCTCCGGATCGACGAACACCGAGCCAGCCCCTGGAGCGCTCGCGATCGTCCAGGTGACCGTCTCGCCGGCCGGCAACCGCACGCCGAAGAGCTCGTGCCCGTCGCGCGGCTGCACCATCGTGACCCTGAGCAGGACCTCGACGGCGCGCGGCAGCGGGTTGTGCAGCTTCACCTGGCTGACCGGGAAGGTGCCGACCAGGGATGAGCGCTGCACGGACTCGATCTTCGACGGCGCGAGGTCGAACCGGGGCACCTGCCCGTTCTCATGGAAGGTCGCCACGGCAACCGTCACATCGGGGCGCACACGACGCGGCAGACCCACCGCCCGCAAGACGTAGCTCTGCCGACCGTGCGCCGGCACCGGTCGGCCGTAGCGACAGACGTGCGGCAACCGCGCGCGCTCGAACACCTGTGCCACCGACTGCTTCGTCTTCCGATCGCGCCACGTGATCCGGAAAGCGAGCGGTTCGGCGTCGACCGCCCCGCGGTTGTCCACCCGCACCGTCAGCAGCGCGACCCCCTCGTCGACGTCTGCGCGCTTGACGACCCGACAGCTCAGCGCGTCGACATCCCCGTCGACGAACGACGGCTCCTGTCCAGCCTGCGCAACCACCAGCAACAAGGGCAACCAACACATGCTCACATCCTGTCTCTCGTCGTCTCTCGTGCAGTCCGGTGCGCGGCCCACGCTGCATGCGCCGCCACGAATGCAATCACAGCCGTGAAGCAATCCTATTCCGTTCGGCGCGAGGATCGCCCCCCCTGGGCTGCGAGACGCAGATTCTCTTGGCTGTTCATTGGTAACCGGCGCCACCGCATCGACTACCAGACAATGTCCTGCCCGGCCCTCGTTTCCAGCCTCACACCCGCGGCCAATGTGGCCGACCCAGAGAATGTTGAGCCTCCGCCTTACCGTCGCAGCGGGATTGCTAGCCGCTGCCGTCCCCGCCCAGTTGACGCTCACCAGCGGCAACCTCGTCTTCGAATCCGCTGATCCGGCGGTCGCTAGCCACTCCCCCCGAGCGCTCGATCTGCTCAGTGACCCGCTGCAGATCGACCATGGCTACGAGCATTGGTGGTTCTACCGCCTCGCAGGCGATACGCGTGAGTACTCGCTGCGCGACGTCGGCGGCCTCGGCGGTGGGGCCCTGAACAGCGAGCACGGAGATCGCGACTTCTTCGACGTCGATGGCCGCGGCCTGCTGAAGGCGAGCCTCGACTTCGATGCCTACTCCGCCGGCCCGACGTCCGGACTGGTGGTCAGCCGGCTGACCGTGATGAACACGTCGGCCGCCCCGCTGACACTCGATACGTTTTGCTACACCGACCTCGATATCGCCGGCACCGCGGGTGACGACCTGGTCACCGGCGACGGCGAGAGCCACCTGGTCACCGACTCGACCGGCGTGCTCATCGAGGTTCGCGGCATCGGCGCGAATGCCAGTCAAGTCGGCAACTACCCGTCGGTTCGCTCGCTTCTGACCAACGCCGCCCTCGACGATCTCAACAACACCCTGCCGCCCCTCACCGGCGACTACACCGGCGCGTTCCAGTGGACGGCGACCCTGGCACCGTTCGAGCAACGCACGTTCACCGTGCTGCTGGCGGCCAACACGCCGGCCAACGTGCCTCCGGCCGTCGAGCACTACGGCGCCGGCAACGGCAGCCACTTCGAAACGTTCGCCACGGAGCTGCCGCTGCAGGACCTGACCCAGCCGCGCACGTTCAGCGTGCGCATGAAGGGGGCACTGCCGAACAGCGAATACCGCATCATCACGGGCCTCGATCCGTGGATGCCGCAGCCGTTCGTGCCGGGCATCGATCTCTGGGTGCTGCCGCCGAGCATCATCGCCGTATACGGTGGCTTCACCGATGCCAGCGGCGAAGCGGCGGTCACCTACCAACTGCCGAACTCGGCCTACCTGACGGGCATCTCGACCTACCACCAGTGCTTCCACGTCGACCCCGCCGCCCCGAACGGCTTCGCCTACTTCACGCCGGGCATGCGCGCGACCATCGGGCGGTTGTAGGAGTCAACTGTCCTGCGTGCGCTCGCGCGCCTTCTCGACGAGGCGCCGGGCCTGCTTCAACGCGGACGCGTCGGCGCCGTCGCCGGTGGCCATTGCAGCCAGTTCGCCCTCGACCTCGTCGGGGCGCAACTGGCGCACGTTCGATCGCGTGCGCTCGCCGCCGACCGACTTGTTGACCAAGAAGTGGTGCTGGGCGAACGCCGCCACCGGCGCGAGGTGCGTCACGATCACGACCTGGTGGTGGCGTGCAACCTCGTGCAGCTTCTTGCCGACCATCAGCCCGAGACGCCCGCCGATCTCGGCGTCGATCTCGTCGAGCACCAAGAGCGGCACACGGTCCTGGTCGGCGAGCGTCTTCTTGACCGCCAGCACCACGCGCGCCAGCTCCCCTCCCGACGCGGTATCGCGCAGCGAATGGAACGGCTCGCCCGGGTTGATGCGCACTTCGATGTCGACCGGCACCGGCCCGTGCTCAGTGGCTTCGTCGAGCAGGCGATCCTCCGCAAACGTGGTTGCCATCGCGACGCGCACCTCGGTGTGCGCCATGCCGAGATCGCGCAACTCGTCGCGCACCGCGGCCGCAAACGCCACCCCCGCCTTGGCCCGTGCGCGCACCAGTTTGCGGCCGATCTTCGCGACCTCGACGGTGTGCCGGTCGAGCTCGCCCAACAGCGCTTCCGGCTCGGCGTCGAGTTCTTCCAGTCGTTCGAGTTCGCGCGACGTCTCGGCGAGGTTGTCGCGCAAGTCGCTCTCGGTCGGTCCGAAGCGCTTCAATGCCGTGTGGATCTCGTCGAGCCGCTCCTCGACGGCGCTCAGCCGTGATGGGTCCAGCTCGAGCCCCGCCTGACCCGACTGCAACCGGCGGCAGACATCGCCGATCAGCTCTTCGGCTTCGCCGAGGCGCGCCGCCGCATCCTCGAGGCGCACGTCGATCTCGGCGGCCGCCTGCACCGCCCGGCCGGCGCGCGCCAGTCCGTCGGCGACGTTGCCGTCGCCGTCCTGCAGCACCGTCAATGCTTCGTCGAGACGTTGTCGCATCGCATCGAGGTTGCTGAGCACCTGGTGCTCGCGCTCGAGTTCGGCGAGTTCGCCGTCGCCGAGCTGCAACTCGGTCATCGCCGTGTGCTGGAACCGCAGGAACTCGAGCCGCCGTTTGCGTTCGCGAGCACCCGCCGCCTGCTCGGCCAGGCGTCGGCGCAGTTCGCGCGCACGCGCCAGTGCCCGCCCAAACGAGGTGCGCAGGTCGGCGAGTCCGGCGAAGGCGTCGAGCGTCTCGCACTGGATCTCGGGCCGCATCAGGGCGCGTGATTCACCCTGCCCGTGGATCTCGAGCAACATGGCACCGAGTTGCCGCAGAGCCGTCAGCGTCGCCGGCCGGCCACCCAGGCGCACGCGCGACCGGCCGTGCGCGTCGACGATGCGCGTCACCAGCAAGAGGTCGTCGTCGACGACGCCGCCACACGCATCCTCGACGAACCGCGCGATCGCCTCGCTGCGCACGCCGTCCCCGAGTCGGAACTCGCCGTCGACCTGCAGTTCGGCGGCGCCGTGGCGCACCAACGACGCGTTCGCCTTCTCGCCGCGCAGGAGCTTCAACGCGGTGATCAGCAGCGATTTGCCGCCGCCGGTCTCGCCGGAGACCACGGTCAGGCCGTCAGCCATGCGCAACTCGGCGCGTTCGATCAGGGCGAGGTTCTGGATGTGCAGGGTGTGCAGCATGAGTGTGCTCGCCAGCATGCCCGGCGTGAACCGCCGACGCCATCGACTCGAGCGGAGCGAGCACGGCCGCCCGCGACGAATCCGCGCTCGCGCGCAACTGCTGCTACACTCTTACGGCCCGTCCCGCCCATCTCCTCGCCATGGCGCTCTTCCGCATCGCAGCGACCTCGCTGCTGTCCACCGTTCTCTGTGCCCAGGCCGTCCCGGAACAGAGTTCCACCCACTTCGTCGGCATCGACTCCGGCTTGGTCGCCAACACCGCGGCGGCCCCGGCCGCGCTCGGCGTAGCGACGGTCGTCTGGTCGACCGTCGTCACCGTCCCGGGCGCCGCCTGGTTGCGACTCGAATACGCCGGCGTGCTGCTCGCGGGCAGCTCCGACCGCGGCGAGGACGGGTCGTTCCTGCGGTTGACTTCGATGCTGGATGGCGCGGTGCAGACGCAGCACTTGCGGCACGTCGCCGAGTGGCGAGACACGTCGGCCTACTTCAACGGGGACAGCGTGCTGGTCGAACTGCTGGCGCAGCCGGGCACCGGCGACAACCGTCTGATGATCCGCAACGCGATCGCCGGCCCCGCCAACCCGGTCTTGGTCGACACGATCTGCTTCGGCGTCGACGACCGCGTGCTCAGCAACGACCAGCGAGTGGCTCGCAACCAACCGACGGGCTGCACCTCGTGGCTGATCAACGACTGCCAGCACTGCTTGCTGACCGCGGGCCACTGCGCCGGTAGCGGCCTGCAGGTCGTCGAGTTCAACGTGCCGTTGTCGACCACCAACGGCTCGCTCCAACATCCGCCGCCCTCGGACCAATACGCGGTCGACTCGCAGTCTCTGCAAACCAACGGCGGCCAGGGCGTCGGCGACGACTGGGCCTACTTCGGTGTGTTCGACAACTCCACCACCGGCCTGAGTCCGCACCAGGCGAACGGCGGCCTCGCCTTCGACCTGGCGACGACGCCGCCACCCGTATCCGGTCAGAACATCCGCATCACCGGCAACGGGTCGACGTCGGCACCGGTCTCGCCGACGTGGTACCTGGTGCAGAAGACCCACGCTGGCCCCTACTACCAACGCACGGGCACCACCGTGCGCTACCAGACCGACACCACCGGAGGCAACTCCGGTTCGCCGGTGATCCTCGACGGCACCAACACCGCCATCGGCATCCACACCCACGGCGGCTGCAACTCGTCGGGGGGATCCAACGCCGGCACCGGCAGCAACCACGCGGGCCTGCAGGCGGCGCTCGCCAACCCACAGGGTGTTTGCTACTGCCCGACCTTCGCATACTCGTTCCCGAACGGCCTGCCGAACGCCGTCGACCCGAACGGCGACACCGTGCGCGTCAACATCTCGGGCCAGATCGGACTCGTGGCCGGCACGCTGCAGATGCACGTCTCGACCGGCGGCGCCTACCAAGCGGTCAATCCGACGGCCCTCGGCAACGGCGACTACGACTTCGCGATTCCGGCGACGACCTGCGGCACTGGACTGACGTTCTACTTCAGCGCCCTCGGCACCGACGCCAACTACTACTACAGCCCCGCGAACGCCCCGATCTCGGTCCATTCGGCGACCTCCGCTCTCGGCGTCACCGTCGTGCGCAACTACGACTTCAACACCTCTCCACCCGGCTGGACCGTGGCGAACACGGGGCTGTCGGGCGGCGCGTGGATGCGCGCCACGCCGAGCGACCCGCAGGGCCCGAGCGCCGACTTCGACGGCAGCGGCCAGTGTTACGTGACCGGTAACAGCAGCGGCGAGGACGTCGACGGTGGTCCCACGCGGTTGACCACCGAGACCATCGACCTCGGCGCGGTGCTCCATCCGGTAGTCAAGTTCGGGGTCTGGTTCGAATCGGTCGGCGGCACGCCCGACGACCTGACGATCGACGTTTCCAACGACGGCGGAACGACCTGGACCAACATCGAAACGATCAGCACCTCGACCAACGGCTGGCAACAGCGGGTCGTCGATGTCGGTGCACTGTTCGCCACGCCGGCGCAGTTTCGTCTGCGCCTGTCAGTCTCCGATCAGCCGAACGACTCGACCACCGAAGCGGCATTCGACGCGTTCCGGGTCGAGTCCGTGCAGTGCCAGGCGCCGACCTGGACGAGCTTCGGCAGCGGCTGCTCCGCGGGCATCAGCGCTCCCGACCTGAGTGTGCTCAGCCTGCCGGCGCTCGGCTCGACCATGCTCATCCGCGCAACCGGCATGGGCGGCATGCCGTCGGCGATGATCGTCGGCGCGCAGCCGCAGGCGACCCCGCTGACGATCGCGCCGTTCGCGAACAACTGCACGCTGCTGGTCGCCCCCCTCGACGTCGTTGTGCGACCGACCAGCAACGGCGTGATGGTCTGGTGGCTCGTGATCCCCAACCAGCCGTCGCTCGCCGGGCTGACGATCTACCAGCAGGCGATCGAGTTCGGCGCGCAATGGACGATGTCGCAGGGCGGCGTCGGCACCGTACAGTGACGGAATGATGTCGAGACTTCCTTTGTGGGGATCTGGCGATGAACATGCCGGTCCCCATCAAGGAAGACATGGAACAACTTGCTGAAGACCTCTTCTCCCGCTCGATCGCCCGGGTCCAGGAAGCCGCCAGGCACGCGCGGATCGACCCTGAAACCCTGCTGCGCATGTCGGCCCCGCGCCGCACCGTCGAGGTGTCCCTGCCGCTGCGCATGGACGACGGCTCACTGCGCATGTTCCGCGGCTACCGCGTGCAATACGACGACGTGCGCGGACCGTTCAAGGGCGGAATCCGCTTCCACCCACAGGTCGACCTCGCCGAAGTCAAGTCGCTGGCGCTGTGGATGGCGCTGAAGTGCGCGGTCGTCGACATTCCGTTCGGCGGCGGCAAGGGCGGCGTCGAAGTCGACCCGCACCAGTTGTCCCTGGCGGAGACCGAACGACTCAGCCGCGCCTACGTGCGCGCGATCGCCGACGTCATCGGTGTCGATCGCGACGTGCCGGCGCCCGACGTCTACACCAACGCACGCACGATGGCGTGGATGGCCGACGAGTATTCGAGTGTCGTGCGCGAGCACGCACCCGGCGTGATCACCGGCAAGCCGGTCGGGCGCGGCGGCAGCCTCGGACGCGATGATGCCACCGGACGCGGTGGCTACTACGTGCTCAAGGAGATCGAGGCGCAGCGCACGTGGAAGCCCGGCAACGTCACCGTCGCGATCCAGGGCTTCGGCAACGCCGGCCAACACATCGCCAAACTACTGCACAAGGACGGCTACAAGATCGTCGCCGTCTGTGACTCCCGCACCGGCATCCACGCCAAGGACGGCCTCGACATCCCGGCCGTGATCGAGCACAAGAACGAGACCCGGCGCCTGCCCGATGTCGGGGACACGATCGACGGGTCCAGCTTGCTCGAGCTCGATGTCGACGTGCTGGTGCCGGCCGCCCTCGAGGACCAGATCACCGCGGAGAACGCCGCCAACGTGAAGGCCGAGGTGCTGATCGAACTAGCCAACGGCCCGACCACCGGCGAAGCCGATGCGATCCTGCACGAACGCGGCGCGCTGGTGGTTCCCGACGTGCTCGCCAACGCCGGCGGCGTGACCGTCAGTTGGTTCGAATGGCTGCAGAACCGCGCCGGCACCTATTGGGAACTCGAGGAGGTCCACCAGCGGCTGCGCAAGACGATGCAGCGGCAATACCGCACGTTGCACGCCCGGATGACCGAGCTCGACGCGCCGATGCGCACCGCGGCCTACGCCGTCGCCCTCGAACGCCTGGATCGCGCCCACAGCGCCACCGGCACCGCCACCGACTACCGGTGAGTACCGAACCCGGTACAAACAACAACCTCATCGGGCATTCTTCCGCGCATCTCCGCGTCCGTAACCGCAGCGCCCCGCCGAGGGCTCGCGCGATCGGGCGGTTTTCCCGGTCGGGTTGTTGTTTGAACCGGGTTCAGTACAGCAACAGGTAGATCACGACGCCGGTAATCGAGACGTAGAGCCAGATCGGGGCCGTGACCTTCGCCCACTTCTTGTGCTGGTCACGGCGGTCTTTCAGGCCGAGCCAGACGGTGCGCAGGATCAGCGGCACCTGCACCGCGGCGAGCACGACGTGGCTGATCAGCAGGGTGAAGTAGACCGGCCGCAGCCAGCCTTCGCCGGTGAACTTCACCGGCTCGCAGGTGAGGTGATAGACCAGGTAGCAGATCAGGAACGCGGCGGAGACGGCAACCGCCGACAGCATCAGCTTCTTGTGCAGTTCGATGCGGCCCGCCTTGGCGGCGATGAGGCCGGCGACGATCAACACGAACGCAACCGCGTTCAGGGTCGCATCGACGTCGGCGAGAACGGTGAAGTCCATGGCGGTGAGCATGTCGTCAGGTGGCGTCGCGGGCGCTGCGGCGCGTGACCACGAGAGTGCCGAGGGCGAACGTCAGCACGGCGAACGCGGCCGTGCCGGTCAAGCAAATGGCGAACGACGGGCAGCCGGCGGCTTCGCCAGTCAGCGCGTGGCGCAAAGCACCGACCCCATAGGTCATCGGATTGACGTGGCGCACCCAACTAAGCAGCCAGTGGGCTTCTTCCATCGGGAAGAACGCCCCCGACAGCAACAGCATCGGCATCAGGAACACCATCATGATGCCGTGGTAGCCGGCCGTGCTGTCCATCACCCAGGCGAGCGCGAAGCCGAGGCCGGTGACGGCGACGGCCAGTAGCGCCAACACCGCGAGACCGAGAAGCACCCGGTCGAGCTGCAGCTCGACGCCCGCCACCGGAGCGAGCAGCAGGAACACCACCGCCAACCCCATGCCGAGCGTCGCCCCGCCCAGAATCTTGCCGAGCGCGATCGCCGCGCGCGGCACCGGCGACACCAACACGCCCTGCAGGAAGCCTTCCTTGCGGTCTTCGATCACCGTGATGGTCGCGAAGATCGCCGTGAACAGCGTGATCATCGCCAGCGTGCCGACGAAGAAGTATTGCCCGTAGTTCATGCCCTCGGGGCGGAACGAGCCATGCAGAGCACCGCTGAACAGCAGCCAGAAGATGATCGGCTGCAACAGCGAACCGGTCAGCCGCGAACGATCGCGCAGGAAGCGCACGATCTCGCGATGCCACAATGCGAACACCGCCTTGCTCATCGCCGCCTCCTCGCCGGCTGCTCCGGTTCGTGATCCTGCACGACGAAGCGCTTGCCGGTTCGATGCAGGAAGACGTCCTCGAGCGACGGGTGCGCCAACTGCAGCCGCCGGATGCGATCCCCGAAGCGCGTCATCACCTGCGGCACCAGCTCGTGCACGCGCTCACCGTCGACCCGGATGACGTCGTCGACGACGCGCGCCTCGATCCCCAGTTCGCCACGCAGCGCCTCGGCGAGCGCCGCAACGTCGCCGGCCTCGATTTCGAGCACCTGCCCCCCGACCTCCTCCATCAGTTCGACCGGACGGCCGCACGCGACCACGCAGCCTTCGTCGAGCAGCATCAGACGGTCGGCATCGCCCGCCTCTTCCATCAAGTGTGTGGTGAACAACACCGTCAGCCCTTCCTGGGCGCGCAGCACCTGCCACATCTGCTGCCGCGCCGCCGGATCCAGCCCGGTGCTGGCCTCGTCGAGCAACACCAGACGCGGCCGCCCGAGCAGACACTTGGCGATCTCGACGCGCCGACGCAGGCCACCGGACAGCTCGCCGACCGGATCGCCGCGCCGATCGCGCAAATCCGCCGCCGATAACACCTCGTCGATGCGCGCCGACAACTCCGCACCGGCCAGCCCGATCAACAACCCGGCGTAGCGCAGGTTCTCGAACACGGTCAGCTTGCGGTCGACGGCCGGCGATTGGAACACCACGCCGATGGCGCGACGGATCGCGGCCGCATCGCGCGCGAGGTCGTGCCCCAGCATCGTCACCGCGCCCTGTTGCAACGGCACGATCGTCGACAGCAGTTTGAACAGGGTCGACTTGCCGGATCCGTTCGGCCCGAGAAAGCCGAAGGTGCTGCCGGCGACTACTTCGAAGTCGACACCCGCAAGCGCTCGGCGGTCACCGTAGGCGAACCCCACGTCCGCAGCCCGAACGGCGAAGTCGGTGCTCACATCCGGTCCCATACCATCGTGGTCAGCAGCAGCGGCAGGTAGAAGATCGACACCAGGAAGGTCATGCGCATCGCGGAGTCGCGGCGGGTGAAGGCCGCAAACAGCGTAGGCACGCAGAACAACACGTCGAGCAGGATCGCGACGATGACGTAGCGGTCCCCGGCCATGCGGGTGACGTAGGGCACCAAGCTCGCGATGCCGAGCCCGCCGACGTAGAGCAACATGGTGATCGCGGTGCGGTGGCCGCTCGGATCGACGACGGGGAGCATGCGCATGCCGGCGCGTGCGTAGTCTTCGCGATAGCGCCAGGCGATCGCCAGGAAGTGCGGAATCTGCCAGCAGAACAGAATCGCGAACAGCACCAGTTGCGGCAACGCGAGTTCGCCGACCACGGCGGCATGGCCGACTACCGGGGGCAGACCGCCGGGAATCGCGCCGACCAACGTGTTGAGCGGCGTGCGCGTCTTCATCGGCGTGTAGACCAGCACGTAGCTGGCGACGATCGCCGCGCACAACAGACCCGCGGTCCAGTTCCACTGGCTCGGATCACGCGAGCCGTCGGCGGCGAGCGGGGCCGCCCCGATCAGCACCATCAGCACGCCGACGATCGACGTGAGCGCACCGAACACCAACACGCTGCGCGGCGACAGGCGTCCGCTCGGCAACGGTCGCTTCTGCGTGCGTTCCATCAGCGGATCGAGGTGCCGCTCGCGATACATGTTCAGCGCCGCCGCACCGCACGATGCCAGGAACGTGCCGATGGTCGTGTAGATCAGCAGATCGAGCGGCGGGCTGCTGGTCTTCGCCGGCCAACCGAGGTAAGCACCCGCGACCACGGCGAACACCGCCAACGCCGACAGCC
>DRKG01000403.1 GCA_011051855.1 bacterium
CACCGGTGATCACGGCCGACCCAACCTGCCGATCCTGCGCGATCCCGAGCCGCTGCCCGAGTGTGACGTGTTGATCACCGAGTCGACTTACGGCAACCGCATCCACGAGACGGCCCCCGACATGAAGGAGGAGCTCGGGCGCATCATCGCCGAAGAACAGCAGGATGGTGGCCGCGTGCTGATTCCGGCGTTCTCGGTCGGCAGGACGCAGTCGGTGGTGCTATTCCTCGGCGAGCTGATCCGCGAAGGGCGGCTCGATCGCCTGCCGATCTACGTCGATTCGCCGATGAGCCGCCGGGCCACCAAGATCATGAGTCGCCATGCCGATCTGTTCGACGACGAAACGCAGGCGATCCTGAAGGCCGGGCACAGTCCGCTGTTCTATGAGGGGGTCACCTACGTCGAAAACGTCGAGCAGAGCAAGCAGCTCAACGAGGTGAAGACCGGGGTGATCATTTCGGCATCGGGCATGGTCGAATCCGGGCGTGTCCTGCACCACCTGAAGGTCACTGCCGGCCGCAAGCAGGACTGTGTGCTGATCGTCGGCTACCAGGCCAATGGCACGCTGGGAAGGCGGCTGGTCAACGGCGAGTCGCCGATCAGGATCTTCGGCGAGTGGTATGACGTGAAGTGCAAGGTGCGCTCGATGCAAGGCTTCTCGGCGCACGGCGATTGGCGGGACCTGATGGCGCAGGAGCGGCCGCTTGCCGAACGGTGTCGGCAGGCATTCGTCGTGCACGGCGAAGACGATGCCGCCGAGATGATGGCGAAGCGGCTGCGCAATGCGGGCTTTCGTGACGTGGCGGTGCCGAGCAAGGGGGAGCGGCACGAGCTGCGATGACGCCGCCGCGCAGCAAGATGCCGTTTGCCAAGATGGAAGGCTGCGGCAACGACTACATCTACATCGACGGTATCGCGAACCGTTTTCCGATGGAGCGCGGCGGCGAACTGGCGCGGGCTTGGTCGGATCGGCACTTCGGCATCGGCGCCGATGGCTTGATCGTGCTCGGGCGCGCCGCCGATGGCGACGACGGTTGCCTGCGCATGTCGATGTGGAATGCGGACGGTTCGCGGGGAGCGATGTGCGGCAACGGTCTGCGCTGTCTGGCGCGGTTTGCGGCCGACGCCGGTTACGTGCGCGGCAGGGAGGTCCGAATCGCCACCGATGCCGGCCCGCGCGCCGCCGAACTGCTTGTCGGCGATCTGGTGCGAGTCGACATGGGCACGGTGAGCTGCGGCGAGGCGCGCGAACTCGAGGTTGCGGGCGAGCCTTGGACCTTCGTGCCCGGTGACGCCGGCAACCCGCACGTCGTGACGTTCGTCGACGAGGTGGACACGGCGCCGGTCGAGCGCGTCGGGGCCGCGATGCAGAGTCATCCGGCGTTCGCCGACGGCGTCAACGTCGAGTTCGTGCAGGTTCTGGGCGCGGATCGTTTTCGCCAGCGGACCTTCGAGCGCGGCAGCGGGGAGACGTTGGCGTGCGGCACGGGGGCGGCGGTCGCAGCGTTGGCTGCCAGGCGTAGCGGCAATATCCGGGGACCCGTTGCGCACGTAGAGCTACGCGGCGGTAACCTCGCCGTCGTCGGCATCGGCCCCGCCCTTGCCATCGAAGGTCCCGCCCGTACCGTCTATCGGGGCGAGATCGAGCTCGCCTGAGCGCTTCCCGCCCGCAAACCGCTTCCCAACGCCGGAGTCAGCCCGTGGAACACCTCGTCTGGATCATCCCCGCCGCCATCGTGCTGTTGCTCTTCCTGTGGGCGATGGGCACCTACAACGGCTTGGTGTCGCGCCGCAACGCGGCCAAGAATGCGTGGAGCCAGATCGACGTGCAGTTGAAGCGGCGCTACGACCTGATTCCGAACCTGGTCGAGACTGCCAAGGGCTACATGAAGCACGAGCGTGAGACGCTCGAGGCGGTCATCCGCGCACGCCAGCAGGCAGTCGACTTCCGCAACGCGGGCAACATCGGCGAACTGATGAAGGCCGACGGTGCCTTGACCCAGTCGCTCGGCCGGCTGTTCGCCGTCGCCGAGGGATACCCCGACCTGAAGGCCAACCAGAACATGCTCAGCCTGCAGGAGGAGCTGACTTCGACCGAGAACCGGATCGGCTTTGCGCGCCAGGCCTACAACGACGCCGTGATGAAGATGAACAACGGCATCGAGCAGTTCCCGGCGAACATCATCGCCGGCATGTTCAACTTCAAGCAGGGCGAGTTCTTCGAGGTCGAGGCGCCGGAGGAGCGCAAGGTGGTGAAGGTCTCGTTCTGACGCTCGCTCCCATCAGGCGGCAATCCTTGCCGACCGCGCTCCGGGCCATCACCTACCGGGGCTGTCGCCCGCCCCGGCTTCGGGCTACAAGCACGGCATGCCAAGGTGGTTGCCGGCGATTGCGGTGTTGGTGACGGGCGTCGCGTCGACGGCGCAGGGGGACGCCGCGCCGACGGACCGCGAGCGGGTGATCGGCGCGGCCATCGATGCGTGGCTCGCGGGCGATCAGCTCGCCGAAGACGAACTCGAGGCGGTGCTGGACGTGGTGCTGGCGGCGCCGAAGACCGGGATGCGGGTGCTAGGTGCGCGGCTGCGTGCGGCAACGCCGCCGAAGGGCTTGCGCACGTTGGCGCAGAAGGTCGTGCTCGACTTTCTGCGGCGCACGCGGGCGAGCGACATGGTGTTCGTCGGGCAGTACGATGCGCTCGGCGAACTGCAGCCGTTCGCGTCCGAGTTCCTCTACGAGCTGTTGCTCGAAACCCCGACCTGGTTCCCGTTCACGGCGCGGGTGCAGGTCGTGCCGGCGTTGCGCGACTTGGAGAAGCGTCTGCCGCGTGCGGACCGGCTGGATGCGATCGAAGCGCTGATCGAAGACGATCGCGAGCCGCTCGATCTGCGGCGGGCGATGGCGGCGATGATGTGGCAGTGGGGCAAGCGCGAGCACGCCCAGGGGGTGATTCGTGAGCTGCGTGCGCAGACCGTCGAGGGCGATGCCGAAGACCGCGTGGCGGCGACGCTCGAACTCGCCGACTACTACAACCTGCTGCGCGACTACCGGGCGGCTGCCGGGGCGCATCGGGCGGCGCAGGCGTTGGCGCACAGTGCCGGCGTCGAGCTGCGGCCGGTTTCGTGGTATGCGGCGGCGTGTGTGCACGCGTTGAACGGTGACCGTGAGCGCGGCATGGCGGCTTTGGATCGCTGCGCGCGCATGCTCGCATCGCCGAATCTCGACAAGTCGCTGCGCCTCGAGCGCACACTGTTCGAGAAAGACCCCGAGATTGCACTGCTGCGCGCGGACGAACGCTTCCCGAAGCTGCTGGAACTGGCGTTCGGCAAGCCCTCCAAGGGCGATCGCGCCGAGAGAAGAGAATAGCTCTTGGCGCTGCCGCTCTCTTTCCTTGCCGGGTTGCTGGTGGTCGCCGCCCACCGTGAACTCGGGATGTCGTTGCCGGGCGAAGCCACCGGCGAATCGGTAGCGCTCGGGTTCGCATTGCTGCTGGTGCCGTTGCTGTTGGCGCTGGTCGCCCGCCAGCAGGCCGCGTTCGCGATGACCTCGGCCCGGCGGCCACTCGTTCCCCCGCGTGCGCTGTTGCGCCTGTCGGCGCTCGGCACACCGCTTGCGCTGCACGCCCTGTTTGCGATCGGACACTACGGCGATTGCATCGACCGGCTGGCGCCCGTGCACCCGGCGATGCGGATCGCGCTCTCGTTGCTGCCGTTGTATCTGCTCGAGCTGCCGCGACTGATGGTCACCAGTCTGGCGGAAGTGCTGGTCGAGGTTTCTGGCGATGAGCGGGCTCGGCGGCCGCTCGCACCACACCTGCTGCCCAGTGCTCGTGACGTCTGGCCGACGGTGCGCCTGCGCTTCGGCTGGCCGATCCTCGTGCTGATGCCGGCAGCGATGCTGGGACTGCTGCTCGAGTTGCTGGTTCTCGATCGCGCCGCCTACGTGCACGTGTTCGCGACCTCGTTCGGGCTGTCGCTGGCGGCAATCGCGTTCCTGCTGCTGGCCGCGATGGTGCTGCCGTTCTGGTTTCGCGTGGCATTCGGTGTCGAGCGAACGCTGCCCGAACCCGCCGGCTCGGTGCTGCGTTCGGCCGCTTCCGCGCTCGGCTTTTCGCCGCGTCGCCTGTTCGTGGTGCGAACCGGAATGAGGGCGATGAACGCGATGATGGTCGGTCCCTTGCCCATTGGCCGCATGCTCGGCCTCACCGACGGGCTCTTGGTTGCACTGGATCCGCGCGCTTTGACCGGCGTGCTCGCGCACGAGATCGGCCATGCGCGCATGGGGCACCCGGGCATGCTGATGTCGGCGGCGGTGTTGGTGCCGATGGCCATGATGGCGCCGCTGCAACTGCTGGATCTCGACGAGGCCGACGTCACCCTGCA
>DRKG01000404.1 GCA_011051855.1 bacterium
CCGCCGACGTCGCGATTTTCCGCATCGCCGAGTACGCGCGGCGCACGGTGAAGGTGCTGTTGTCGGGCGAAGGCAGCGACGAGCTGTTCGGCGGCTACCCGAAGTACGCCTTCGACCGGCAGGTCGCGAAGCTGGCTCGCGTGCCGAAGGGGCTGGTCCGGTTCGGCGAACGGCTGTTGCCGGCTTCGAAGTTCCGCGCCCGGCAGGCCGCGCGCGCGTTGACCGGGCGCACGTCCGCCGAACGATTGCAGACGTGGTTTGCGCCGTTCACGTGGTATGAGCGCAAGTCGTTGCGTCGCGGCTACGGCGAGCTATGTGCGCCGGACCACTACGAACGCTGCCAGGGCGACCACCTGCGGCGCATGCTCTACGTCGACTGCCACACTTGGCTCAGCGACAACCTGCTCGAACGCGGCGATCGCATGTCGATGGCGGCCAGTGTCGAGAACCGACCGCCGTTCCTGGACCACGAACTCGTCGAGCTGGCGTTCCGTGTCGATTCGTCGATGAAAGTGCGTGGCAGGAGCGGCAAGTGGATCGTCAAGGAGATCGCGCGCCGGCACCTGCCCGCCAGCATCGTCGATCGCCGCAAGGTCGGCTTCCGCGTGCCGCTCGACGAATGGTTCCGCGGTGGCTTGAAGGATTACGTGCACGACCTGCTGCTCGGGCCCGATGCGTTCGTGTCGACGTATCTCGAACGGCGCACCATCGAGTCCCTGCTGCGCGACCACATCCGCGGACGGCGCAACGAAGAACTGCGGCTGTGGACGCTGATGGGGCTGGAAGTGTTCCAGCGCACGTTCTTGCGCGGTTAGCCCGATGTATCGGCGCACGACAGGCCAGGCTCAGAGGTTCTCCGTGCCCTCGTTCAGTATCGACAAGTAGGCCGAGTAGACGAAGACCCGGTTCCGCTTCTTGCCGGTGATCTCGCGTGCGATGCCGAGATCGACGAGCAGGTTCATGCCGGCCGTCGAAGCGGGGAACGAAAGGCCCGTGGCCTCCGTGATGTTCTGCAGGCGGTGGACCGGGCGCGCTTTCAGGGCGTCATGGACGCGCAGGGCCGAGTTCGCCTTGCGACCTGCCGCCTGGATCCGTTGACGATCGTTGCCGAACAGCGCGATCAGCTGTCTGGCGGTCTCGATCGCGGCTTCGGCGGTCTCTGCGATGCCGCGGAGGAAGAAGCCGACCCAGGCCTCCCAGTCGCCGTGCGTGCGGACGGTGTCGAGCAGCTCGTAATACTGCGTGCGGTGCTGTTTGAAGAACAGGCTCAGGTAGAGCATCGGTTGACTGAGCTGCCCTGCGTGGCAGATCAGCAGGGTGATCAGGAGGCGGCCGACGCGGCCGTTGCCGTCTAGGAAGGGGTGGATCGTCTCGAACTGCACATGCGCGAGCGCCGCCTTGACGAGCGTCAGCATGGACGGGTGTCCGTGCAGGAACCGCTCGAGCTCCTGCATGCAGTCGGCGAGGTCGTCGGGATGCGGCGGCACGAAGTGCGCCTTGCTGGGCCGCGGTCCGCCGATCCAGTTTTGCGTGCGTCGAAACTGGCCCGGCGACTTCTCGCTGCCGCGCCCTCGCGCGAACAGGTGAGCATGGATCTCCCGGATGAGCCGGTTGCTGAGTGGGAAGCCCTCGCGAAGGCGCGCGAGTCCGTGCTCCAGCGCGGCCACGTAGTTCGAAACCTCGACCACGTCGTCGAGCGGGGCGCCCTCGGCCTGGTCGAGCTCGAACAGCAGGAGTTCGGACAGTGAGGACTGGGTGCCCTCGATCTGCGACGACAGCAGCGCCTCCTTGCGGACGTAGGTGTAGAGGAAGATGTGCGTGTCGGGTAGCAGTGCCGAGACGCTGTCCAGTCGGCCCACGGCCAGGTGGGCTCGCTGCAGCAGCAGTTGGAGGTCCGCAGATAGGTCGAGCGCCGGGTCTGGTGGCAGGGGGAAGGGCCGGAATGAACGGACCTCTTCCGACGGGTGGCGGGTGATGCGGAACGTGCCGGTGGGGCCGCGGCGCATGGGGGAGTGAGTGTTGTTCAGCGTTGTTGGATTGGGTGCCCCGATACTAAAGGTTTGGCCGCAAGTCTTGATAACGAATGCGGCTGTTGCCGGGGCCGGCAGCCGGGCTTCGCATGGGCTGCGGGATCCGGCTTCATCGGATCGGGGCGGGATGGGGCCGTGGCATCGGACCGTGAGCGCCGGAGCCGTGTTCGAGTCGCGGTGTTCGCCGTGCGGCAGCAAGGGGGGGCATCAAGGGGGGCAACGGGGGCTGACCCCGGGCGCGCGACCGGCTTCAGGACGCCAGGCTTTCCGGAATCGGGCTGCCAGACTTTCCGGAACTCACGCCTTCCTTGCCTGGACGCGGATTGCACGGACCGGAGGCACTGGTTCATGCATCGACCGGGCTAGCCAGCCACCGAAAGCCCGGGCAGGCGGGCGGCGAGGTCGGCGATGCGGGCGTGGCATTCGGCGAACACTCCTCCATGGGCGAAGGTCTCGAAGCGGTGGACCTTGACGAAGCCGAAGCGCGCGCGCGTGCCGGTAAAGCGGCGCAGGTCGGCGGCGGCGCGTGCGGCCAGTTCCCGGTCGTCGCCGTCCGTCGCGTCGAGCGTCAGTTCGGCGCGAACCAGGCAGCGCCCATCGAGCGCGCGATTGGCGAACACGCGATCGCAATAGATCAACTCGCGCGTGGCCGTTTCGAGGCCGTCGGCAGCGAGCACGCCGTAGCCGGTCAGCTCCGGAGCGTCCTGCCGCAGGCCGCCGAACCAGACGAATGCGCGGCGGTCGCGTTCGGCGAGTTCGTGCAGCGTCACCAGCTCGGGATCGAAGTGGCCGAGCACGCCGGCAGCAGCGATCGGTGAGATCGCGAGCACCACCTGTGCCGCAGTCATCCTGGTTTCGACTTCGCCGCCCAGCACGACGGTGAATCCATCTCGCTGGGGTTCGATTCGCGTCACCGCGCGTCCGAGCATCAGCACGTCGCCGAGTTCGCGCCGGTAGGCCTGTACGACCTCCTCGCAACCGGTGGCGAACGAGCATGGCGGCACGTCGAGCGTCGTTGCCGTGTGCCGTTCGCCGTCGAACACCGATCCGTCTCGAACTTGTGCCGTGACGACCTTTGGCGGTCGCGACAGGGGTGCGACCAGGCGCCGAAGGGACTCGGGCGGGAACGCGAACGGACCGAGTTCGCACACGAAACCGTTGCTGCGCTGGCTGCGCACATCGTCGCCGGGCCACGGTTGCGCCTCGATGCAGCGGACCGTGCCGCCGCCAGCGCAAGGCAAGTGAGTCAGCGCTGTGCGCAGACCGCGTAGTCCACCGCCGATGACCAGAGTCCGCACCGCCGAGACCATGGCGCGATCTTCCACAAACCGAGTGCTGCGGCACGAGCAATCCGCACCCGGTGTTTGCCATCGGGGGCTGGGGCTCTCATGCTGTGCGCGCTCACCTGCACGACATGGCAGAAGCTCGCCACACCATCTGCAATCGCGATTGCCCGGATGCCTGCGGAATCGTCGCCACCGAAGAGGGGGGGGCGATCAAACTGAAGGGAGACCCCGACCACCCGATCACCCGCGGCTTTCTGTGCTTTCGCACCAGCCGGTTCCTGGATCTGCAGAACTCGGATCAGCGCGTCAAACAGCCCCTGGTGCGGCGCGACGGTGAGCTACTGCCGGCGAGCTGGGACGAAGCGCTCGATCTGATCGCGGCGAAGCTGTTGGCGACGCGTGAGAAGCACGGCCCGGCAGCGATCTTCCACTACCGATCGGGCGGTTCGCTCGGGATCCTCAAGCACCTGACGGATCAGTTCTTCGACGAGTTTGGGCCGTGCACGACCAAAGTCGGCGACATCTGCTCGGGTGCTGGCGAGGCGGCGCAGATCGAGGACTTCGGGGTCTGCGACAGCAACGACCTGTTCGACCTGCTGAACAGTCGGCACATCGTGCTGTGGGGCAAGAACCCGAAGGTCAGCAATGTGCATCTGGTGCCGGTGCTGCAGGATGCGCGGGCCAAAGGGGCGCAGATCGTGTCGATCGACCCGGTGCGCCATCGCTCGGTCGCGCTCGCCGACGAGAGTCTGTGTCCGGCACCCGGCGCGGACTTCGAGCTGGCGATGGGCGTCGCCCGGGAGCTGTTCGACAGTGGCCGCGTCGCCCCGGATGCGGCCGCATTCTGCGATCATCTCGACGGCTATCGCGCGCTCGTCGAACGGCACGAGACCGAAGAATGGGCGCGCCGTGCCGGGGTCGGCACCGAGCAAGTAAAGGCGCTCGCCGATCGGTTCGCCGACGGGCCGACCGCGATCGTGGTCGGGTGGGGCATGCAGCGCCGTTGCCGAGGCGGCGCGATCGTACGCGCCCTCGATGCGCTGAGTGCGATCTCCGGCAACCTGTTCCGTTCGGGCGGGGGGGTCTCATTCTATTTCGCGCGGCGCAAGCCCTTCTGCGCGCTCGGTCAGCGAGTCGAGCACCCGCGCACGATCCGCGAACCGCTGTTCGGCGAGGATGTGCTGGCGGCGAGCGATCCCGCGATCCACTTGCTGTGGGTGACCGCCGGCAATCCGGTCGCGATGCTTCCGGACTCGGCGAAGGTCGCGCGCGCGCTCGATGCGGTCGACTTCGTCGTGGTAGCGGACTGTCTGCTGACGGATACCGCGCGGCGCGCCGACGTGGTGCTGCCGGTGCCGACGCTGCTCGAGGACAGCGATCTGCTCGGCGCCTATGGCCATCACTGGATCGGCGAATCGCGGCCCGTGCTCGATGCGCCGGAGGGGGTGCGGCACGAGGTGCAGACCTTCCAGGATCTGGCGCGGCGCGTCGGATTGGCGAGCTATCCGCAGGACACGATCGAGCAGCTCAAGCGGCAGTCGCTGGGTGCGATCGCCGGCCAGGGTGCCGGGCTCGATTCGCTGCGCCGCGACGGTGTCGTGCGCAGCCCGCTCGCCGCACCGCTGTTGTTCGGTGACGGCAAGGTGCTGACGCCCAACCAGCGCGTGCAGTTGTTGCATGCCCCGCCGGGTGATGTCGCCGCCGAAGCGCCGCCGGCCGAGGCAGGCGCCAGCGCCGCGTTGTGGTTGTTTTCAAACTCGACCGAGAAGAGCCAGGGCTCGCAGTGGTCGGGCAAGGGACTTGGCGAACGCACGTGGATCAC
>DRKG01000405.1 GCA_011051855.1 bacterium
CTTGCGCACGCGGTCGGTGGCGACGTGGGGCCAGCGGCCGCGGTACGCGAGGGCGCTCGCCAAGCCGGTCTTGCCGCTCGCCGGCGGTCCGCAGACGACGATCCAGCGAGCACGGTCGCATTCGACCAGGCAGGCGGCCGCGAGCCGCAGGTGTTCGAGCGCAGACGTGCGGGCGCGTTGCCGGTCGTCGGGCGCCACTTCGGGCTCGGCCGCGGCGAATGCCGCGACCTTGCCGCGCACCATCGCGCGGTAGCTGCTCAGCAGCGGCAGAAGCGCCGGCAGTTCGCGGTCGCCGCTGTGTTCGACGTAGGCGTCGACGAATGCGTTCGCGAGTTCATTGGCGCGGCGGTAGCGCAGGTCCATCGCCAGGAATGCGACCTCGGTGGCGACGTCCCCGCAGCGGAACGCCGGTTCGAACTCGATGCAGTCGTAGATGACCGGCGGCGAGGTCATGCACACGTTGCGCGCGTGCAGGTCGCCGTGGCCGTCGACGATGCGCCCGTCGTCGGCGCGGGCGCGCAGGGTCGGCAGGGCCGCCTCGAACGCGCGCGCGCTGGCCTCGCGTGCGGCGTCGAGCAGGCGTAGGGGCAGACCGTGCTCCGGCACGGCCGTCAGCTCGGCGAAGTTGGCCGCGGCGAACGCTGCCAGTCGGTCCGGGTGACCGATCCGAGTGACCTCCGCGCCGCGCTCGGCCTCGCGGTGGAAGCGCGCGACGATCGCCGCCAGGTGGCTCATGTCGTTGCGACCGACCCCGCCCTCGGCGACCAGCACGTCGAGCATGCGTTCCTGCGGCAGTCGCCGCATGACCACCGCGACGTCGAGGTCTTCTCTGCGTTCGTCGTCGCCGATCGCGGCGAACCGCAGCACTCCATCGACGCGGCGCAGCGCCGCTGTGCCGAGGTAGACGTCCGGGCAGAGGCGGCGGTTCAGGGTGACTTCGTCGCGGCATGCCTGCCGGCGCGCGGCCAGCGAGGTGAAGTCCACGAACGGCAGCCTCACCGCCTTCTTGAGCTTGAAGACCCGTTCGTCGGTGATGCACACCACCGACAGGTGCGTCTGCACGATGTGGACCTCGCGCACGCCCGACGGGTAGCAGTCGGGGCGCGCGAGTTCGTCGAGCAGCGCTTCGGCGGTCATCAGAACATGCCCGCCGCGAGGTAGCCGACGTAGAGCAGCAGCCCGAGCGTCACGCCGAGCAGCAGCAAGCGCACGTAGTGGCGCAATGATCGGTCGCTCATGCCTGTTCCAGTAGCGCGACGAAGGCGTCTTCGTCGAGGATGCGCAGGCCGAGCTTCTCGGCCTTCGCGAGTTTGCTGCCGGCGTCTTCCCCGGCGACCACGTCGGTGACCTTCTTGCTGACGCCGGAGGTGGTCTTGGCTCCGAGTCGTTCGACCTGGGCCTTGGCTTCGTCGCGCGTCATCTGCTTGAGGCCGCCGGTGAACACGAACACGCGCCCGGCGAGCGGGCCGCCGTCGATGCGCTCGGCCGCCTGCGGGGCTACGCCGGCCTCGGCGAGAGCGCCCAACGTCGCCCGGTTCTTCGCAGAGGCGAAGAACTCGGCGACCGACGCGGCGACCTCGTCTCCGACCCCGTCGACCGCCAGCAGTTCGGCATTGGTGGCCGCGCGCAGCCGTTCGAGCGTGCCGAAGTGCTGCGCGAGGTCGCGGGCGATGGTCTCGCCGACGTGGCGGATCCCGAGGCCGTGCAAGAAGCGCGCGAGCGGAGGCGACTTGCGCGCCTCGATCTGGGTGAGCAGGTTGTTCACGCTGCGGGTGCCCCAGCGCTCGAGCGCGACCAGTCGCTCCTTTTCGTCGCCGAGTGCGAACACGTCTTCGACCGATCGCACCAACCCGGCCGCGACCAGTTGCTCGACCTGTTTGGGGCCGAGCCCCTCGATGTCGAACGCCCGCCGGCCGGCGAGGTGCACGATCCGCCCGACGAGCTGGGCGGTGCAGTCGATGTTGCTGCAGTAGAGGAACTTGCCGTCGAGGTGCAGCGGGCCGTCGCACGCCGGACAGGATTGCGGTGGTTCGGCCGGGCGAGAATCGGGGCCGCGTTCTTCCGTGAAGACGCGCACGACTTCGGGGATCACGTCGCCGGCTCGCTGGACTTCGACCACGTCGCCCTCGCGCACGTCGCGCTCCCTGAGCAGCGCCCAGTTGTGCAGCGATGCGTTGCTGACGGTGACGCCGGCCAGTTCGACCGGCTCCAGGTGGGCGACCGGCGTGACCGCACCGGTGCGGCCGACCTGCGCGCCGATGCGCAGCACCCGGGTGCGGCCGAGGCGCGGCGCGAACTTGTAGGCCAGCGCCCAGCGCGGCGTGCGTGCGGTGCGCCCGAGCCGTTGTTGCCACTCGACGTTGTCGACCTTGGCGACGATGCCGTCGAGTTCGTAGGGCAGTTCGTCGCGCCGTCGTTCGAGGTCGTCGTGGAACGCGAGCACGCCGTCGATGTCGGTGCACAGTTCGCTCGGTGTCGCGACCTCGAAACCCCAGCGGGCGAGCTGCGCGCGCAGTTCGCCGTGCGTCGCGAAGGCGATGCCGTCGACGTGGCCGACCGCGAACGCCAGGAAGTCGAGCGGTCGCCGTTTGACGACCCGCGGATCGAGCAGCTTGAGCGTGCCGGCGACGGTATTGCGCGCGTTGCGGAACGTGCCCTCGCTGCTGGTCTCTTCGCGCCGCTGCAGCGCCGCGAACCCGCGTTTGGACATGATGACCTCACCGCGGATCTCGATGCGGGCCGGGAACGGGCCGTCGCCGGCGAGGCGCTGCGGCAGGTTGCGGATCGTGCGCAGGTTGCGCGTCAGGTCCTCGCCACGCTGGCCGTCGCCGCGCGAGAGGCCGCGCACCAGCACGCCGTCCTCGTAGAGCAGGTTTGCGCTGACGCCGTCGAGCTTCGGTTCGCAGTGCCAGGCGATCGGCGTGTCGTCGGCGAGCGCCAGCAGCTTCTGCGCCCGCGCGAGGAACGCGCGCACCTCGTCGGCCGAGCGCAGCGACTCCAGGCTGCCCATCTGCGTCAGGTGCTCGTGCGACGGGAACATGCCGCCCTTCGGCAGCGGCGCGCCGACCGTCTGCGTCGGCGAATCGGCGGTAACCAGCTCCGGATGCTCGGCCTCGAGCGCGCGCAGCCGCACGAACAGCTCGTCGTATTGCGCGTCGGTCAGGTCGCTGGCGCCGTCGTTGTAGTACTGCTCGTCGGCAGCGCGGATTCGTCGGCGGAGGTGGTCGATTTCGTCGGACGGGTTCACCGGCAAGGGGTGGTGGAGGGATTGCGAGTTGGGCTTGTTGATGACCTACCGATCCGGTAGACTATCCGCATGAAGACGCCCTGGAAGGCTCTCTCTCTGTAGCGCTCTCCGCAGCCTGGGCACCGGCGCAGGATGTCTTGCCCACCGGGAGCTGGTCCGGTGCTGGGGTGAAGATCGAGGCCCAAGGTATCCCGTTCCGCACCTTCTTGATTGAGGTCACGAATGGCAGCGGTATCTACAATCTCGCCTATCATGATAGCGGTTGGTACGTCAACGGATGGCCGCCGACGCGTCGTGCTAGCGTGACCGAGATCGATGGCCAGTGCTACTTCTCCATGGACCATTGGGATGCGACGTTGGGCATATGGATCCTCGGCGAGTTCGTGCTGTTGACGCTGGAATAGGCGGTATGCTGTAGCGAATGCATGGCCAGGACACGTAATGTGAGGAGAGAGCAAACCGCCCGCCCGCTGTCCGTCATGCTGGTCGCAGTGGCCGTCATGGGGATTGTGTTCGCGACGAACTGTGCGCGCGAGTACAGGCCTGTTCCGTATGTGCCGACCGATGCGGCGCCGATCGTTGAGCCTGTTACAGATGGTGTGCCGGAGGATGGCGAAGAGCTGGTCACCAGACGGTCGGCGACACCGCATGGCGACCTGAGCGTGTTCTTGTCGGTCTGGTGCGCGGTGTCGGGCCAGCGCCTTCGGGCTGAGTGCACGAGTGGCGACTGCGGTGCCTGGGCGTTGCTCGATCGGGCCGCCCGGCTTGTCGTCGCTGGCGATTCGATCGTTGTGCGCGCGCAAGGCTACCTGACGGCCCGTGTCGCACGCGAAGGTCTCGTGGACGGGCAACACCTCCGGGTAGAACTGCAGCACGCCCGATGTCAGCGGTTGCGTGTGGTGGCAGCCTCCGGCCAACCGGTTCCGGGCGCCACCGTCTACGGCGCCCGGCTCGCGCCGCTCACAGGCATCTCGTCGGCACCCGTGCTCGCAAGTTATGGAGTCGCCGACGAAGACGGCTGGGTGAGGATGCCGCTGTGGCAGCGAGCAGTGGTGTATGCGGACGGCGGTGAGCTGGGCCTGTCCGCGCTGACCCGGTTGGATCGCCGGTCCCCCGAGGTGGTGGACTTGGTCCTCGGGCCGCCTGCGAGGCTTGGGTTCCGCTGTGACGGGGAGCCGATTCGTCAATCCGGCATGCTGGTAGCAGCGTTGCCCTTCGCGCGGTTGCCATTCGAGATCCAGGAACCGAGTCGAGGATGTCGGCTGCCGCCAGCGGAGTATGCCATACTCGCAGGAATGCCTGCTTCCAGCAATCTGATGCCGGACAGCATGGATTGGCGGGCGATGAGGCCTGGCGAGTGGACATGGATAGATCAGGCGTCGGGCAGCCGTATACGCGTCGTTGATGATACGGGTGCTCCGGTGACGATGTTCCGCGTGGCATTCGAAGTCGAATCATCTTTCGGGTTCGCTATCGGACAGCGCGAAGTCAACGACAAGCGGGGCATCTACCGGCTGGATGGCTCGCTCGAACGAACGCTGGTTGGATATCAGAGTTTGCCCGTGCATCTCGTCGTCTCGGCGCCGGGCTTCGTTCCGAAGAAGGTGGTGTGGAATCACGGCGGATCGGGTACTGAGCAGACGGTGCGTCTGCAGCGCTTGGTTCCAACGCTCGTGCGGTTTCGGAATGAGCTTGGAGAGCCGCTGTCTCGGCCGATCGTGCTGTTTCCCGAAGGGATCAACAAGGCGTGGGGCGGTGGCCACGAGTTCTACGCCGGGGTGCCTGCAGCCGTCGGGGAGTCCGTGATGCTGCCGTCTTCGGGGCAAGTGTCGCTGTGGTCCAGTAAGTGGGGCGGTGCCTCCAGATTGGGTTCCATCGACATGGCCGACCGCGCCGCGGAGGGGCACCTGGACGTGGTTGTGAGTGGACTTGGTAGTCTCATGCTGGAGGGGGGTGCGGATGCGTGGACGTGGCTCGGATGCGTGGGGCCTGACGGAC
>DRKG01000406.1 GCA_011051855.1 bacterium
CCGATCGCATCGTGTTCAGCCGCCGCGATGCCGGCGGCCACCACGTGCTGTGGCTGGTGCACGGGGACGGCAGCGGCGCGGTCGCGCTGACCGACGGCGGCGCCACCGTCGGCGACGGCAACGGCGACCGCCAGGCGGCGTTCGCACCCGACGGCCAGACGATCGTGTTCGTGCGCCGCAGTTCCGCCGCGACCGCGACGCTGTGTCTGTGTGATGTCGCCACCGGCGCGGTGACCGTGCGCTACGCCCCGACCGGCGAGGTCGCGTGGCCGCGCATCGCGCCGACCGCGGACCGCATCTGGTTCGGGCTCGCCGAACCCGGCCTAGGCCGGCAAACGCTGCGCCTCGCCCACGTGCCACTGCTCGACGGCGACCCGACGCTGCTCTGGCCGGACGAACGCTGGCGCTATCAGGGGCTCGACTTCCTGCCGGCAGCCCCGGCGGCCCCCGACGCCGACCCAGCGGAGCGCCTCGACGTCACCCTGGCAGAATACTCGGTCGCGGCCGCGGCGAACGCGTTCGGCGGCGCATCGCAGTTCGTCGACGACGACGGCAACGAGTACTACCTGCGCACGATCGACAGCGGCGGCCGCCAACTGGCCGCAATCAACGGGCGCTTCGACCTGCCGGTAGCCGAGCCGGACGACGCCCTCGAAGTGCACGTGACGGTCAAGCTCCGCACCTCGCGTGCCGACGGCGACAGTGTGCTGCGCATCTCGCTGCGCAACCCGGTGGACAGCCGCTACGACACCGCGGTCGAACTGCCGGTCGCGTCCACGGACGAGCAGACGCTGGCCTTCCGCACCTCCAGCCTCCGCCACGTGTCGAGCGCGAACACGTTCCAGTTCAACGTCATCGCCGACCTGGCGCCGGGCGCGCAAGCCGACGTGTGGATCGACCTGATCGAAGTGCTGCTGGTGCCGCGCGCGGTCGAGTAGCGCGGACAGCATGGCGGAATGCGTGCGCCCACCGTTCGTCTACGGACTGCCGCGGCCGGCTGCGCCCCGGCGACGGAGCGGCGTCAGTGCGGCATGATGCGCATCGTCCAATCACGTGCGGCAGCGGTTCTCGACAGCGCGGTGTGGGTGATCGTCATTCCCGGGCTGATCAGTTGCACCCGGGCGTTGGTATCGTCCCCGATCGGGCTCTTGTCGAGATCGAGGAAGCTGACCTGCACGCGCACCTGCAGCGTCGAATCGCCGATGTTGCGGATCGGCACCATCACCTTGAGCTGGTTGGAGGTCGCAACGCGCTCGACACCGGGACGGCCGACGCGCACCACCTCGCGCAGTTCCGCGTCGGTGATCACGACGTTGCTGACCATCTCGGCGTCGTCCTCGATCGGCAACGCGGCATAGGGGGCCACCGACGCTCCGCAAGCGGCGAACATCGGCAACAGGAGAAGCGGGAGGATCGTGGGCTTCATGGTATGGGCTCTCTTCATCGGGCCGTCTCGGTCACTCGACCGGACGGACCTCACTGACTTCGGCGACCAACGCAGCGGGGTCGCCGCCGAGCATTCGGAAGGTACAACTCGCCGCGGTACCGCCGATCAGCTCCGCGTCACCCAGCTTCCGCCAGTCGGGGCTGGCGAGGCTGCCGGGGCTGCCGACGACGAACTTGCGGAAGCCGGCGGCCACGCGCTTGCCGATGCGCGCCTCGATCAGCCACTCGCCGCCTTCGCCGGTCCACTTGCGCAACACCACCGGCGGCCGCAAGGTGAAGAACACCTGTTTGGCGACCTCGGCCTTGGCCTTGTCGACCAGCTCGGTGACCATCGCATCCAGACGATCGGCCGAGAACCGGCCGGGTTTGTCGGCGGGGATCGTGATCGTCTTGTCGCACAGCTCGGTGCGCTCGACCAGGTCTTCGATGCGCACGCGCACCGTCACCGACCCACCGCTCATGTACTCCGGTCGGGGGCCGTTGCTCGGCCGCGCCCGGTTGCGCTTCTCGATCCGCGACTGCACCACCAACGGCTGCCAGTCGATGGTCACACGGTGCGAAGCGACCAGCTCGTGGCCGGCCTTCTCGCGTTCCTTGGCGGCGCTGTTGGCGGTCACCTGCACACCCGGCCCGCGACTGACGATCTTGACCGCGCCGCTGTTGCGCAGGTATTCGGCGATCTTCGGCCCGACGAAGCGGCCCTTGCGCTGGTCGACCAGCCGATCGGTCTCTTCGTCGACGCGTTCGAGCCGCCACGCGCGCAGGTCGTTGTCGCGCAGATCGACGACGAGCTGCGCGTCGCGCCCATCGTGGCCAAGCACGAGCGCGCGCACCCGAACCTCCCACATGCGATCCTGGGCCTTGCCCTTGTCGGTGATCTCGTAGCGCTCGACGAAGCCGCGCACCTGCCGCTGCACCCATTCGCGCTCGTTCTCGGACTGGCCGTCGAACCACCCCTCGCCATCGGCATCCTTGGCCTCGCTGACGACGGCGAGGCGGCTGCGCACGGCCGGGCCGCGCGCAATCGCGATGCCCTTGGCCCTGGCGACCGCGTCCTCGAGCGCGCCGGCGAGCGCCGCCCGATAGCTCGGTGCTCGGCCAAAGCCTTCGCTCCATTGGTCGCCGTCGGAATCGACGACGGGTTCCTGCTGGGCAGAAAGCGGCAGCACGAGGAAGGTGAGGAAGAGGGTCGTAGCAGCCTTCATGCGTCTGGATGGAACGGGGTCGATCGACCGGCGGCGGCCAGCGCGAAGCGAGCGGTGAAGTTGCACCCGTTCACGGTCGCGGCCGTGGTTGTGGTTGTGGTTGCGGCAGGGACGGCACCAAGAGCCAGGTCTCGCCCGTGTCCGGGACCGCAACCGACATGGTATGGCGAAGCGCCGGCAGCGGGCGGCCGCGGGCGTCGAGAAACTCGACCACCAGCTCGTGCTCGCCGGGCGGCACGTCGGCGCACAGCACCTGCACCGTCGACGGCAAGGTCGGCCAGTGACGGGTGTCCGCAGCCGCCGAGGTCAGCGCGCTGAGCAGCAGCAAGCTGCCGCCGACGATCGCCTGGGCGCGCGCCTTGTCCTGGTCGCGCGAACGGTTGCGCAGACTCTCGTTGAGCAGGATCGTGCCGGCGGTGCGCGCCGAGCGCCGGAACACGGCCTTGCCTTTGCGGATGCCCTCCATCGCCGTGCCGCCGAGGGTCATCGCCTGGTAGTCGACGTCGCACAGGATCGATGCGCGCCCCAGCGATTCACCGTCGAGCACGGCCCGCGCCGCGACCGCCGGGTGCGGCTGCGGGCGGAAACGCGCCAGTTGCCGCTCGCTGCCGTCGCCGTATTTCTCCGGCCCAAGCCCGACCGCGAGCAGCAACACCAAGTTGCCGTGCTCCGGGTCGGCGACGACCGACGCTTCGGCGTCACCGCGCGAACCGTGGGCGAGAGCGAACTCGTGGGCGGTCCTGGCCTCGGCGAAGAACTCCTCGGCGCCGGATCCGCCGTAGATGCGACTCATGCGCCCCGCCATCCAGAACAGCAGCGCGTTGTCGGCCTGGTACTCCTCGTCGGCGACTTCGGCGTCCATCAGGATGCCGCGCTTGAGCGCTGCGCGCGCGTTGTCGGCCTCGCCCTTCTGCAGGTAGCAGTAGGCCAGCAGCAGCGCGTTCATCGCCTTCTCGTAGGGGTCGCCCTTGTAGGTCTTGCTGCTCTCGCTACCGAGGATCGCCGCGGTGGCCTCGTCGCCACTCGTCGCCCACGTGCCCATGATGCCGGCGGCGCGGCGCAAGCTGCGGCGGGCTTTCTCCGTGTCGCCCATGTAGAGCTCGCACTGGCCGGCGACGTTGAGCACCAGCGCGAGGTTCTCGGGCGCACCTTCGCGGACCTGCTGTTCGGCGAACTCGTGCACGCTGGCGAGATCGCCGGCGAGGAATGCCGACACCGGGACCGCCGGCATCGCGGTGCCGCAGCCGCCGAACGACAGCGTCGCGGCGAGCAGCAGCGACGGGACCAAGGTCTTGTGGATCACGGGGCGCGGTCAGCGGTTGATGACACTCGCCTCCGACTCGGTCTTCATCTGGTAGTCGTTGGTCCACTTGAGTTCGCCGGTGACGAGGTCGACCAGCTCGAAGGTCACCAGGATGTAGGACGACCGCAGGCGACTGGCCTGACGGTCGCGGCTGCGGATCGTGCCTTTCAGCACGAAGTCGCTGCCGGCGACCTCGCGGTTGTTCTCGCCGGAAACCTGGCCGCGCTCCTTCATGCGCCGCTCGGCGTCGACCAGGTCGTTGGCCTCCGGCGAGCGGTCGATGATCTTGACCCTGCCCTTGAAGGCGCGGAACAGGTTGGTGCGCAGCTTGGTGAGGATGATCTCCTTGTCGATCGTGTCCGAACTCTCGTTCTTCATTTCATAGATGTAGAACGACGCACGTTCGCCATCGCGCGACGGCGCCAACACGCCGAATGCCTGGATGTCGGCCGCCATCTGCTCGGCCATCGTGATGATGTCCTGGCTCTGCAGGCCGGTGCCGGTGACGGAGTCTTCGGCGTTCGGGTCGACACGGGTGTCGCGTGTGCTGCCACAGGCGACGAGGAGAAGGCCGAGCAGGCCGACGGCAAGGGAACGGATCAGCATGGGTATGGTCACAGAGGCGGGCGGCTGCGGGGCACGCCGGCACGGCCCGAGAATCTGCCTGAAACGCCAACGCAGGGGAAGCGTTGCAATCGAAGCCCGGCAAACTCCATATGCTGTTGGCGGGCGTCGCCCGCTCCCCGTACACTCCGGCGCCGTCACCGTGCCCGCCACCACCGTCCTCGTCATTCCCGCCTACTGTGAATCCGGACGCGTCGGAGACGTCGTCCGCGCGGTGCGGCGTGCCATGCTGGGAAGGATGGACCTCGACATCCTGGTGGTCGACGACGGCAGCCCCGACGGCACCGCGATCGAAGCGCGGGCGGCCGGCGCGCGAGTGCTCCGGCATCCGTTCAACCTGGGCTATGGCTGCGCCCTGCACACCGGCTACTGCGCGGCATGGCGCGGCGGCTACGACCGGGTGCTGCAGATGGACGCCGACGGCCAGCACGATCCGGCGATGCTGCACCGGCTGGTCGCGGCCCTCGACGGCGGTTGCGACATCGCGCTCGGCTCGCGTTACCTGCACGCCGCCCCGCCCAGGCAGAGTCTGGCACGCAGGATCGGCACGCGGTTGTTCGCGTGGGTCGCGAGTCGGTGGGTCGGCCGCCCGATCACCGATCCGACCAGCGGCTTCCAGGGCCTGTCGCGCCGCGCGCTCGAGTCGGTCGTCAACGACGGCTTCCCCGAGGACTACCCCGACACCGATGTCCTGGTGCAGCACCATCGCCGCGGCCTGAAGATCTGCGAAGTGCCCGTGGTCATGCACGAACGCGTCGGCGGCCTGTCGATGCACCGCGGAGCACGCATCGCCTACTACGGCTACAAGATGCTGCTGACCCTGCTGCTGATGCCGATCCGGCGGCCGACGCCGCTGCGCACCCCCGATACCGTCGCGAGGACGTCGTGATCCCGAGCCTGTTCGCCGAACTCGAACCCCTGCCCGAACGGCAGCGCCTGGTCGCCATCGCCGGCGCGCTGCTGGTCGTGCTGGCGGTGTTCGAGCTGGTTCGCCGGCGCAAACTGCGCGAGGAATACTCGTGGGTGTGGATCGCGACCGCCGGCGCGGTCACCTGGCTGGCGGTCGACCAGCAACTCCTGCTGACGTTGAGCGGTTGGATCGGCGCCGCCAGCACCGCTTCGACGCTCTTCTTCGGCGGCATCGTGTTCCTGATGGCGCTGGCCGTGCAGTTCTCGATCCGCCTCAGCAAGCTGACCCATCGCCAGCGCACCCTCGCGCAGCGGCTCGCCCTGCTCGAAGAAGAGCTGCAAGCCGTGCGCCGCCAGCAGCCGCGCGCCCCCGAGGCCGGGACCGCGCGCAAGCAGGACGAAGTCGCATGACCGACGCGGCGGCGGCGCTGCAGCGCGGCGTACAACGCGAGTTCCGCCGACGCCTGCTCGACGAACAGTTGCCGCGCATCCGCCGATGCCTCGAACTGCTCGGCGACCAGCGCGTCTGGCAGAGACCATCACCACACACGAACTCGGCCGGAAACCTGGTGCTGCACCTGTGCGGCAACACGACGCAGTGGATCCTGGCCGCGTTCACCGATCTGCCGGACCGCCGCACCCGTGACGCCGAGTTCGCCGCCGACGGTGGCCGGACCGCACAGCAGCTCGCGGCCATGCTCGACCGCGTCTACCACCAAGCCTGTGACACCGTGGACGGCGTGAGCATCGAGCAGATGCTGGCCTCCCGCACCGTGCAGGGATTCGCCGAAACCGGCCTCTCCGCGATCCTGCACGTGCTCGAACACAGCTCCGGCCACGCCGGCCAGATCTATGCCTGGACCAAGCAGGTCACCGGTGTCGACCTCGCGTTCTACGAGCTCTGATGAGCCGTGCGGCGCGGCGGCCGTGCCCACCGCTTGATCGCGCTGCGCAGCAGATCGAGCTTGACCGGCTTGGCCAGGAAGTCGTTCATGCCAGCAGCGCGGCAGCGCTCGCGATCGGCGGGCAACACGTTGGCGGTCAACGCCAGGATCGGCAGCTCGCGGTAACCGCCACCGAGCTCGCGGATCGCCATGGATGCCTCGAAGCCGTCCATCTCGGGCATCTGACAGTCCATCAGCACCAGCGAGAACTCCTGGTTGGCGACCATCTGCAGCGCTTCGCGTCCGTCGACCGCGAACGTCACCTGGCACCCGATGCGCTTGAGCATGCCTTGGATCACCCGCCGGTTGATCTCGTTGTCCTCGGCCACCAGCACGCGCAGATCGGGGCCGAGGTCGGCTTCGCTCAGCGGCGGTTCGACCTTTGCCTTCGCCTTCGCCGGCCGGCGCTCGAACCGCGGCGCGCGCAGCGCGGCCATGTCGCCGACCACGTCGAGCAGGCGGGAGGCCGACAGTGGCTTGTTGAGCCAGCGGAACACATCGGCCTCCGCCAACTCGTGCAGCTTCGGCCGGGTGCCGAGGGAGCTGGCCAAGGACACGGGTATCGGGGGAATCTCGGGGTCGTTGCGGATCGCCAGCGCCAGTTGCATGCCGTCGATGCCGGGCATAGCCATGTCGAGAATCGCCATCGAGAACGGACGACCCGTGCGCGCGGCATTCCGCATCATCTCGATCGCGCTGATGGCATTGCCGGCAACGTCG
>DRKG01000407.1 GCA_011051855.1 bacterium
ATCCTCTGGTACGGGGGGCTGTGCCCTGGTGATGCCGATCGAGGCGGTGTCGGGCCTGATGGCGGCAGGCGACGACGGTCGGTTTCGCGCGGTCGCGGCCGAAACACCGTTTGCTGCCCGGCAAGTGTTGTTCGGCAGCTACGCCACCCGGGCCCTGCTCGACCTGCCGGAGGTCGCGCAACTGGCGGGGCGTGGGCGTTCCGGTCGCTTCTCGCTGCTGGTGCCGTCGGCCGAACTGCGCTTGGTGCTCGGCTTCCGCGAAGCGCGGCAGCGGGCCTTGGCGCTGCTCGCCGAGGCGCGCTCCGCCTGGCAGGAAGGTCGGCCCGGCGCGGCTCTCGATCGCCTGACGGAGTTGTTCGAAACCGCGCCGATGGATTCGGAGCAACTGGCCAAGGCGCAGCAACTGCGCAACGAGCTGTTGACCGAACAGGCTCGCCGCAGCGCGCAGCTGCGACGCGACCTCGAGGAAGCGAACTTCTTCGAGACGCGCGGTGGCTACGAACGCGTCGCCAGCGGCGTCGACGAGCTGATCGCCCTCTACGGCGAGCAGAACGTCGAAGACCTGGCGGGGCTCGAACGCCTGCGCGCGACCGCGCGCGAGCGGCTGCAGGCGCTCGACCGCGCCGCCCTGGCGCCGCAGCGGCAGCGGCTGACGGCGCTCGCCGATGCGTTCGCCGACGCGGGGCAGACCGAGTTGGAGAAGATCGTGCGCAGCTACGTGGCGCGGCACCTGCCGGACGCCCCGCCGGCGTCCGAGTCGGGCGCGGGTGGCGGCGGAAGCGGCAACGAGTAGGCGAGTAGGAACGCAGCATGGCAAAGAAAGCAACCGCCGTCGACATCGGCAGCCACAGCGCGAAGGTGCTGACGGCACAGGTCACCAAGCACGGCGTCAGCGTGGTGCGCTTTGCGGCGCTGCCGCACGCCGAAGGGTCGCTGTCGCTGGCCGAAGCCGGCATCGTGCTGAAGGACGCGACCTGTGGCCTCGCCGGCCGCGACATGACCCTGCGTTACAGCCAGGTGCCGCCGACCCCGGACTGGCAACTGCGCAACCTGATGGATCTGGAGATCCAGGACCTCTCGCAGCAGTCCGGCGGCGCCCTGTCGGCCGACTACAACCTGCTGCCGATCGAGGACGAATCGGGCAGCGATACGGTGCTCCTGGCGCTGGCCAAGGATGAGGCGCTGGAGCGCCTGCAGGGCGAAGTGCAGGCCGCGGGCGGCGGGGTGTCGGCGTTCGTGCCCAACTGCACGGCGCTCTACAACGCCTACCTGAAGTGCGGTCCGGTCGATGCGGACGCGGTCGTGGCGTTGGTCAACATCGGGCACGAGACCATCGACCTGGCGATCGTGCGCGGCACCGACCTGCTGTTCGCGCGCAACCTGACCAGCGGCAGCAAGGGGCTCGACGACGCGATCGCCAACAGCTTCAACGTTTCGGCGCGCAAGGCCGAGGCGCTCAAGAAGGATCTGCTCGACCTCGATCCGGCGAGCCGCGGCAACTACCAGAGCGGGCAGGCGGAGAAGGTCACGATGGCCGCGATGAGCGCCGCCGGTGCCATTCCGGCCGCGATCCAGAGTTCGCTGTCGTTCTGCAAGGCGCAGACGAAGATCGGCGACCTGCGTCTCGACAAGGTGCTGCTGTGCGGCGGCGGTGCGCGGTTGCGCGGCCTGCGCGGCCTGCTGCGCGGCCAGTTGCAGTGCCCGGTCGAGCTGTTCGACCCGTTCGCCAACGTCGACCTGAGTGCGCTTTCGGCCGACGACGCCGAACAGCTCGAACAGATGCGCCACGAGGCGGTGGTCGCGCTCGGCCTCGCGGTCGGGCGGCTCGACGACACGCTCTATTCGCTCGAAATCCTGCCCGATGCGGTGCGTCGCCGGCAGCGCTTCCAGCGCCGCACGATCTTCAACATCCTCGCCGGTGTGGTGGTCGTCGGCGTCTTGCTGTTGCAGATGCGTCACGACCAGCAGGCGGTCGCGGCGCACCGGCAGGCGTCGACCAGGTTGCAGCGGCGGGTCAACAGCGTGAAGCGCGTGCACGCCGAGGCCGAGCGCCTGATCGCCCAGAACGAAGTCGACCGGGCGCTGGTCGACTATCTGCGCACCCGCGCGTTGCCGCTGCAGGGCATGCTGCGGGTGCAGCGCGCGATCGCGCGCAACCTCGCGCCCGAGTTGTGGGTCGAGAAGATCGCCTACGGCGGCACCCGCGGTCGACCCGGTCGACAGGCGCAACCGATGGTCGTCGTCGACGTGGCGGCGAAGGAGCTGAACGGCGTCGAGCCGGGCCGCGTGATCGTCGAGACGTTCGCGCGGTTCAAGTCCGACCCGGACATGGGCGACGCCGTCGCCGCGACGATGAAACCGGCCAAGAGCCGGGACAGCGCCAAGCGCGCGGTGTTCGAGGTCAATCTCGCCCCGGCACGCGAGGCGAACGACGAGGAGCGGGGCAACTGATGGACGCAGGCGCATTCGTACAGGAGAACAAGCGCTGGCTGGCCGGTGTCGGCATCGGCCTGTTGGCGTGGTGGATCGCTTCCGGGGTGATCGGGGCGCTCTACACGACGCGCGGGGTCGCCAAGTCGGCGCGTGACTTCGGCGCGCTGACCGCCGCCTACGACAACGCGGCGTTGGCGGCGGCGCGCAACGAAAGCGAACAGTTGCAGCAGGAACGCGAGCGGCTGACGCAGGCGTTGGCCTTCGTCGTCGCCGACCGCTACGCACGCTGGGACGGGCCGGCAGATACGCACCTGTTCCTGACCGGCCGCGACCTACGGCAGGCGATCCAGGACGCCGCGAGCGTGCGCGACGTGGTCGTCGACGACGCGTCGATCACCTGGGACGTGGCCACCGGCGAGGAGCAGATCCGCCGCCGGCTGTTCGGCCTCGATGTGCTCGACCAGATCCAGCAGCGGCTGTTCGCGGCGCATGACCGCTGTCTGCGCGAGGACGAGGACGCCGCCGGCCTCAGCCAGATCCTGTCGTTGAAGCTCGAACCGGATCGCTCCCGCAACCGCGGCCGCCCGCGCGGCCGCCGGCGCGGCCGCGCCGTCGACCTCGGCGATCTGCTCGTCGAACAGAAGGTCAGTCTGCAGTTCCAGGCTGACGAGATGACGATCACGTGGTTCCTGGAGGGATGCCGGCAACCCGGTCGCACGTTGGTCGTGGACCGCTGGCAGGTGTTGAAGCCCGCGCGGCCCGGCGAGCCCTGCACGGTCAAGGCGACGCTCGCCGGCATTTCGTTCTTGCAGGCGGAGAGCAGCGACGCATGAGCATCAACAAGGAACAGGTGCTGTTGCTCGCGGTGGTGCTGCTGGCTGTGTGGGTCGGCAGCGGTTACCTCGAGACGCCGACGGCGAGTTCGCGCTACAGCGCCGCGCAGGAGGAATACGTCGAACATCCGGTCGTCCCGACCCGGCTCGTCGGCGACTTCGACGGTGTCATCGTGCGCCGTGACTACTTCACCGAGCCGAGCGAGACGCGACCGCTGCCGCCGCGCCGACTGGCGTTCCCGCCGTTGCCGCCGTTGTCCTTGTGTGGACTGCC
>DRKG01000408.1 GCA_011051855.1 bacterium
CGCCGAAGTTGGCATCGGTAGACTGTTCGCCCGCATTTTCCGAGCACCCCACCAGCGACCATGGACATCGTAGTCTGCATCAAGCGCGTTCCTGCCACGGACACGGCGATCAAGATCGCCGCCGACGGCAAGTCGATCGACCCGACCGGCGTCTCCTTCGAGATGAACGCCTATGACGAGTTCGCGCTCGAACAGGCGCGCCTGCTCAAGGAGCAGCTCGGCGAAGGCACGGTCACCGCAATCACCATCGGGCCGAAGGACGCCCAGAAGGAGATGCGCAGCGCGCTCGCCCGCGGCGCCGACAAGGCCGTGCTCCTGACCACCGACCAGTGGGTCTACGACGGCGCGTCCACGGCGCAGGCACTGGCGGCTTGGCTGCAGCAAAACCCGGCCCAGATCGTGCTGTGCGGCAAGCAGGCGACCGACTCCGACAACAACCAACTGGCCGCCAACCTGGCCGCACGCCTCGGCATGGCTTGTGTCACCGAAGTCAGCAAGCTCGAACTCGCCGACGGCGTGTTCACGGCCGAACGCGACATCGAGGGCGCACGCGAAGTCGTCACCTGCAAGACGCCGACGGTGATCAGTTGCAACAAGGGCCTCAACGAGCCACGCCCAGCCAACCTCAAGAGCATCATGGCGGCGAAGAAGAAGCCGCTCGAGGAGAGCCCGGCCGATCTGCCCGCACCCGCGATGGAGATCGTGTCGCTCGAACTGCCGCCGCAGCGCGCCGAAGGCAAGATCGTCGGCGAGGGAGCTGCCGCCGTGCCGGCGCTGATCGAGCTGCTGCGCAGTGAGGCCAAGGTCATCTGATCGACGGAGAGAACACCATGAGCAACATCATCGTCATCGCCGAGATCCGTGGCGGCGCCCTCAAGCGCCCGTCGCTCGAAGCGGTCACCGCCGCCCAGCAGCTCGCGCAGAGCGCCGGCGGCAACGTCGTCGCGATCGCCTGCGGCAGCGGCATCGACGCCGCGGCCAACGAACTCGCCCAGAACGGTGCGGCCAAGGTCGTCGCGATCGACGGCGCCGCGTTCGCCAACTACTCCGGCGACGCCTGGGCCAAGGCCATCGCCGAGCAGGTGAAGGCCAACGACGGGGCCGCCGTGCTGATGGCCCACACCGCGATGGGCAAGGACCTACTGCCGCGCGTGTCGGGACTGCTCGACACCGGCGTGATCACCGACGTGGTCGCGGTGAGCTGCGACGGCGGTAGCTACGGCGCCAAGAAGCCGGTGTTCGCCGGCAAGGCGACGATGACCGTCAAGGCCACCAAGGCGCCGTTCTGCGCCACCATCCGCCCGAACAACTTCGCCGCGGCCAGCGGTGGCGGCGGCGGCGAGGTCACCAAGGTCGATGCGCCGGCCGACGATCTGCTGTCGGTGGTCAAGGAGATCATCGCCGCCGGCGGCGACAAGACGCCGCTGCAGGAGGCGAAGGTGGTCGTCTCCGGCGGCCGCGGTCTCAAGGAAGCCGGCAACTTCAGGCTCATCGAAGACTTGGCCGCGGCCTTCGGCCCGGGTGTCGCCGCCGTCGGTGCATCGCGCGCCGTCGTCGACGCCGGCTGGCGCCCGCACAGCGAACAGGTCGGCCAGACCGGAAAGGTCGTCAGCCCGCCGCTCTACATCGCGGTCGGCATCAGCGGCGCGATCCAGCACCTCGCAGGGATGCGCACCGCGCGCACCATCGTCGCCATCAACAAGGACGCGGACGCTCCGATCTTCAAGGTCGCCGACTACGGCATCGTCGGCGATGCCTTCGAAGTCGTGCCGGCGCTCACCAAGGCGATCCAGGAAGCGGTCGCCAACGGCTGATGGCGTTGCGAGCGGGCATCGTCGGCTTGCCGAACGTCGGCAAGTCGACCCTGTTCAACGCGATCACGCGCACCCGCAAGGCGGAGGCGGCGAACTATCCGTTCTGCACCATCGACCCGAACGTCGGCGTCGTCACCGTGCCGGATGCGCGCCTCGAGCCGCTGCGCGAGATCTCGAAGACCAACACGGTGATCCCGGCGACGATCGAGTTCGTCGACATCGCCGGCCTGGTCGCCGGTGCGGCCGCCGGCGAGGGCCTCGGCAACAAGTTCCTCAGCCACATCCGCGAAGTCGACGCGATCGTGCAGGTCGTGCGCTGCTTCGAAGACGAGGACGTGCACCACGTCGCCGGCTCGGTCGACCCGGTGCGCGACATCGAGGTCATCAACACCGAGTTGGTGCTGGCTGATCTCGAATCGGTGCAGAAGCGCATCGAGCGTCAGGCCAAGCAAAAAAGGCGCGGCGACAAGGACGCCGAGAAGGAGCTGCCGATCCTCGAACGGCTCGCACCGCTGCTCGACGACGGCAAGCCGGCGTATCTGTGCGAACTCTCCGACGACGAACGTAAGGTCGCCAAGCACTTCCAACTGCTGACGATGAAGCCGGTGATCCTCGCCTGCAACGTCAAGGACGACGAGCTCGCGACCGCCGACGACAACCCGTTCGTTCGGCAAGTGCGTGATTACGCCGCGCAGGCCCTCAACTGCGAGGCCATCGTGATCTCCGCGCAGATCGAGGCCGAACTCATCGACTTGGCGCCCGCAGACGTCGAGGCGTTCCTCGAGGACCTCGGCGTCGAGGAGAGCGGCACCGACTCACTGATCCGCGCCACCTACCACCTGCTCGGCCTGCGCACCTACTTCACCGCCGGAGAGAAGGAAGTGCGTGCCTGGACGATCCGCGCCGGCGACACGGCCCCCAAGGCCGCCGGCGTCATCCACGGCGACTTTGAACGCGGCTTCATCAAAGCCGAGACGGTCGCCTACGACGACCTGATCGCGTGCGGCAGCGTGGCGGCGGCACGCGATGCGGGGAAATACCGCATCGAGGGCAAGGAATACGTGGTGCAGGACGGCGACGTGCTGCACTTCCGCTTCAACGTCTGACGAGCATCGCTACCGCGCTTGGCCCGAGCCACACATGGCCCGGGTCAGCTCTGATCCGCCAGCTCGCGCGCGGTGACCTCCTGCTGCTCCCACTGGCTGTAGAGCGCGCCTTGCGAAGCGAGGTTCTTCAGCCGCAATCACACTTCGGGGGTCAGTGCACCGGGCGCGACCAAGCGATCCATCAGCGCAAACGTCGCGTCGACGTCTTCCGGCAGTTCGCACGGCAGCCCGAACAGGAAGTCGACGTGCGGAACGAAACCGTGCTCGACGCACAAAGCCGTCGCGCGTGCGCGGGTCCTGCTCGATCGCCCCGGTGAGGACGTGCAGCGCGAACTTGCCGGTACGGCGGGAGGCCCAGACCACGCGGACGGAAGGCATCGCCGACACTCTACTTCGTTGCCGACTCACCGTCGGGTAAAGGTGGTCGCGATGGTGCCCCGCCGGATCGTCCTGCCGCTGCTGCTCGCGGTCGTCGCGTGCGCCGGCTGCGCGCGCGACGACCCGCGCTCGCTGACGGTGTTCGCGGCAGCATCGCTGACCAGCGCATTCGAGCAACTGGCGCACCGCTTCGAGCAAACCCACGCGGGAGTGCACGTCGACCTGCACACCGCGGGCACCCCTCGGCTGGTGCTGCAGATCCAGGAGGGTGCGCAGGCCGATGTGTTCGCCTCCGCCGACGAAGCCCAGATGCAACGCATCGTCGCCGCCGGAATGGCACGCGGCCAGCCGATCGCGTTCGCATACAACTCGATGACGTTGATCACGCCGCGCGATCGCGCCGCCATCCAATCGTTGCGCGACCTGCAGTCGCCACGCGCGCGCGTCCTGCTCTGCGCTCCGAGTGTTCCCGCCGGGCGCTACGCACGCGCAGTGCTCGCCAAGGCCGGCATCGACGTGCGTTCGGTCTCCGACGAGCCGAACGTGCGCGCCGTCATCGCCAAGGTGCGCCTCGGCCTGGTCGATGCAGCGATCGTCTACCGCAGCGACGCTCGCGGTGACACCAAGCTGCGCTGCCTGCCGATCGACGCCGCCGACAACGTGCGCACCACCTATCCGGTCGTCACCTTGCGCGATGCTCGCTCGCCGGAACTCGCCGAGCGATTCGTGCGATTCGTGCTCGGCGAAACCGGCCGCCAAGTGCTCGCTGAGAACGGGTTCGACCTGCCATGAATCGCGCCCACAGCAGACTGCCGAACTGGTTGCTGGCGCCAGCGCTCATCGCTGCGGTGCTGTTCCTGCTGCCTCTGCTGGCGCTGCTGACGGAAGCTCCCTGGCGGGACCTGCTACCACTGCTGACATCGAACGAGACCTTGCAGGCGCTGGCGCTATCGGTTCGCTGTTCGCTGATCGCGGCGCTCCTGTGCCTCTTGCTCGGGCTGCCGCTGGCGACGTGGCTCGCGCACGGCAATGGCCTGCTGCACACTTCGGTGCGCGTGCTGGTCACGCTGCCGATGGTGCTGCCGCCGATCGTCGGCGGCCTCGCGCTGTTGAAGGCGTTCGGCGGCAACGGCCTGCTGGGCGGTGCCCTGGTCGATTGGTTCGGCCTCGACATCCCGTTCACGACGTCGGCGGTGGTCCTGGCGACCACCTACGTGGCGATGCCGTTCTTCGTACTGACCGTCGAAGGCGGTCTGCGCACCTTCGATCGGCGATATACCGAAGCCGCGGCAACCCTCGGTGCCGGCCCGTGGCGCTCGTTCTGCACCGTGACACTGCCGTTGGTCCAACCGACCCTGCGCGCCGGACTGCTGCTCGCCTGGGCGCGCGCTCTCGGCGAGTTCGGTGCCACGATCACGTTCGCAGGCAGCTTCGCCGGCCGCACCCGCACGCTGCCGATTGCCGTGCACCACGCGCTGGACACCAACCCGCCGGCCGCGGTCGCACTGAGCTTGGTGCTGCTGTTGGTCTCGGCGCTCGTGTTGTTCCTGCTCCGCCACCGGTGGTTCCCGTCGCGATGACCCTTGCCGCCGATTTCACTGCGCGTCGCGGCGCGCTCGACCTGCAGATCGCGCTCGCCGTCGGCAATGGCGAAACCCTGGCTCTGCTCGGCCCCAACGGCGCCGGCAAGACCTCGTGCCTACGCGTGCTCGCCGGACTCGATGCGATCGAACGCGGTCAGGTGCGCATCGACGATGACGTCGTCGACGACGGCGAGCATTTCGTGCCGCCCGAAGAGCGCGGCATCGGCGTCGTGTTCCAGGAACATCGCTTGTTCCCCCACCTACGGGTGCGCGACAACGTCGCCTTCGGTCTGCGCAGTCGAGGCATCAAGGCCAGGATCGCCCGCGCCGCGGCCGCGACCTGGCTCGATCGTCTCGAGATGACACGTTTCGCCGATGCACGACCCGACGAGCTGTCCGGCGGGCAGGCACAACGGGTGGCGTTGGCGCGCACCCTGGCAACGCGGCCGCGGCTGCTGTTGCTCGACGAACCGCTCGCGGCAGCCGATGCCACGGCCCGCCAACTCTTGCGCCGCACGCTGCAAACCCAACTGCGCACCTTCCCCGGCGGCTGTGTCGTCGTCGCGCACGATATCGACGACGCCCTGGCGCTGGCCGATCGCGTTGCCGTGATCGAAAACGGCTGCATCGTGCAGTGCGGCACCCTCGATGAACTCAGCAACAAGCCGGCGTCCCGCTACGTCGCCGACCTCGTCGGCCTGAACCGGTTCCGCGGCACCTGCCGTGACCACGTCCTGACCACTGACGACGGCGCGCGCATCGTCGTCGGCAGCGTGCACGACGGCCCGGTAGTCGCAACCTTGCACCCGCGCGCGGTCGCGCTGTTCCCCGAACGCCCCGCCGGCTCGCCGCGCAACGTGTTCGAAGCCAACGTGGTCACGGTCGAACGCGCCCTCGATTGCTACCGCGTGCAACTCGCCGGCGAGCTGCCGGTGGTGGCCGAAGTCACCGAGTCCGCGGTGCGGGATCTCCACCTCGACCGCGGTGTCTCGGTCTGGGTCGCGATCAAGGCGACCGAGTTCCGCGTCGCGCCAATGTGAGCGACCCGCACTTGCGGGTGCGCCGCCAGCGCGTGGCTCGATCATCCCTCGCCATCGATCAACCGCCGGGCGTGCTCGGCGCGGTCTTGCCAGCTACCGAGCGGCTCCTCAAGCCGAGACGGACAGATGTCCGCGAGCGGGCAGTTCTGGCAATCCGGGTTCCTGGCCAGACACACGTAGCGGCCCAGCAGCAGCAGGCGATGGCCCGTGTCGATCCAGTCTTCGCGATCGAACAGCGCGCACAGATCGCGCTCGACCTTGTCGGCGTTCTTCTCGCTCGTCAGCGCCAACCGCTGACTGACCCGCGTGACATGGGTATCGACGACGATGCCCGCGGCGATGCCGTATGCCACGCCGAGCACCACGTTGGCGGTCTTGCGGGCGACGCCGGGCAACGTGACCAACGTGTCGAGATCCTTCGGCACCTCGCCCCCGTGCAACTCGTGCACGGCCAGGCTTGCCCCCTGAATCGCCTTGGCCTTGTTGCGGAAGAAACCCGTGCGGTGCACGACTTCTTCGACCTCCTCGCGGGGCGCCGAGGCGAGCGCCGCCGGCGTCGGCCACTTCGCGAACAACACCGGCGTGACGGTATTGACGGTGCGATCGGTGCTCTGCGCGCTGAGGATCGTCGCGATCAGCAGCGTCCACGCATCGCGGTGGTCGAGTTCGCAACGTGGTGCCGGGACCGTGCGGCGCAACCGTTCGAGCAACTGCTCGCGCGGCGGCGGCGGCCCCTTGGGCTCGATCGTCGGCGTCGGCTTCTTTGCGGTCTTCTTGCGGCTCGCCACGCGGTCACGCTACGCCACCCGCGCCGCCGACTCACTCCTGAACGGACTCTTTCCCGAACAGAGCGGTGCCGACGCGCACCATCGTCGAACCCGCGGCGATGGCGGCTTCGAGATCGCCGGACATACCGAGACTCAGCATCGACAACGGCAAACCGGAGTCGTCCTGCAGCGCCCGGCGCAGCTCCACGACACGATCGAACGTCGGCCGCGGGTCTCCCACCAAGGGTCCCATCGCCATCAGCCCCTGAACACGCAGGGCCGGCGCCACAGTCTGGATGTGGTCGAGCAACGCCGCCGCATCGCCGATGGCCACCCCGTGCTTCTGCGGCTCCCCGGAGGCATTGACCTGCAGCAGCACGTCGAGATCGCGCCCGACCTTGGCGAGTTCGCGCTGCAGCGCGTCGACGAGCCGACTGCGGTCGACGCTCTGCACCATCGTGAGTCCGGGCACGCGCACGGCGTCCTTGACCTTGTTGGTCTGCAACGAACCGATCAGATGCCAGCGCAGCCCGCGCTCGCAGGCCAGTTCACCGGCCTTCGTGACCAGTTCCTGCACGCGATTCTCGCCGAACTCCCACTGCCCCGCAGAGATCGCCGCACGCACGGCAGCCGCCGGATGGTGCTTGCTGACCGCGAGCAGGGCAACCTCCTCGGCAGCGCGACCAGCATCCGCACAGGCCGCCGCGATCCGCGCGCGCACCCGGCGAAAGTTGGCGGTGAGGTCGGTCATTCCTCGGTCCAGTGTCGCGTCAGCGGGCCGGGGAACAACACCCGTCCGCGTTCGACCAGCGCGTCCCGCCCTTCGATGTCGAACCCTCCCGACAGCAGCGCATCCCACGCTTCGTAGTGGTCGGTGAACCGCACCCAGGTGCGCAGCGCCTCGCCGACGCGCACATCGCCGCGGTAGCGGTCACCCAGGTGCCGCGCCAACGCGCGCATGAACGCCGCAACCTCGGGCTTGAACGTGTCGGGCGCCACCTCTTCGGGCCGGAAGCCAAAGTCCTCGATGAGCTTCTCGCGATAGTCCGCGGCAACCTGGCGCATCGACGCACCCAGCAGCACCTCGCGCACCGCCTTGTCGATGTCCTTCTGGGCAACCATGGCAGCGGCCCGTGGATCAGTGGCGGAAGTGGCGTTGGCCCGTCATCCACATCGCCATGCCGTGCTTGTCGGCGGCGGCCACGACCTCGCTGTCGCGCTTGCTGCCGCCGGGCTGCACGGCCGCCGTCGCCCCCGCCTCGGCGCAGGTGATCAGGCCGTCGGCGAACGGAAAGAACGCGTCGCTCGCGACGACACTGCCCTTGGCGCGCTCGCCGGCTTTGTCGACGGCGATCTTCGCCGCGTCGACGCGGCTCATCTGGCCGGCGCCGATACCCACCGTGAAGCACGAGCCGCCGTCGTCGGCGCACGCCAGCACGATCGCGTTCGACTTGACGTGTTTGCAGACGAGCCATGCGAACGCCAACGCCTGCTGCTCGCCTTCGTCGGGCGCACGCCGCGTCGCGACTTGCTGCGTCGGCGGCTGCGGAGGCACGTCGGCCGTCTGCAACAGAAAGCCGCCGCTGACTTGCCGCGCCACGAAACGGTGCTTCATGGTGGTGTCCGGCTCGCCGCCGAGATCGAGCACGCGCACGTTCGCGCCCCACTTCGCTTGCTGCAGCGCGGTCACGGCGTCCGGCTGGACCGACGGCGCAACGATCACCTCGAGAAACGTGCCGCTCGCAACCACGACCTCGGCCATGGCCCGATCGAACGTGCGGTTGGTGGCGAGGATGCCCCCGAACGCCGACACCGGATCCCCGGCCAGCGCCAGCTCGAACGCGCGCGGCAGGCTCTCGGCGATCGCCGTGCCGCACGGATTGTTGTGCTTGACGAGCACACAGCTCGGTCGCGAGAACTCGAACGCGAGCTTCATCGCCGCGTCGGCGTCGAGGATGTTGTTGTAGCTCAGTTCCTTGCCGCCGAGCTGGCGTGCACCGGCGAGGCAGCCGCTCTCGACACCGGCTCCGTAGAACGCCGCCTGCTGATGCGGATTCTCGCCGTAGCGCAGGTCGCGGATCTTCTCGCCCGCGAACGTGACGCTCGCGGCGAAGAACGGCTCGCTCGGATTCGCACGACGCTCGCAATCGAACCACTGAGCGATCGCAGCGTCATAGGCGGCCGTGTGCGCGAAGGCCTTGGCCGCGAGCTTGCGCAAGAACTCGGGCGGCAGGCGGCCATCGTGTTCCCGCAGTAGGCGCAACACTTCGTGGTAGTCCGAAGGATCTACCACGACCGCCACGCTGGCGTGGTTCTTGGCCGCGCTGCGAATCATCGCCGGGCCGCCGATGTCGATGTTCTCGACGATCTCGTTGCGGCTGATCCCGGGCCGCCGCACGGTCTCCCTGAAGCGGTATAGGTTGACGCACAGGAGGTCGATCGCGTCGATGCCGTGCTCGGTCATCGCCGCGAGATGCGCCTCCTCGTCGCGTCGGGCGAGCAGGCCGCCGTGCACCTTCGGATGCAGGGTCTTCACGCGCCCGTCCATCATCTCCGGGAAACCGGTGTAGTCCGCGACCTCCTGCACCGCGACGCCGGCCTCGGCGATGACGCGACGCGTGCCGCCGGTGGACAGCAGCGAGAACCCGACTTCGGCCAGCCCCTCTGCGAACTCGGCGATACCGCTCTTGTCGGTCACCGACAACAGTGCGCGTCTCATTGCTTGGATTCGTCCTTCCGCTTCTTCAGGTAGGCCTCGATGAACGGGTCCAGATTGCCGTCGAGCACCCCGGCGACATCGGAGGTCTCGAACTCGGTGCGCAGATCCTTGCACATCTGGTAAGGCTGCAGCACGTAACTGCGGATCTGGTTGCCCCAACTGATCGAGCCGCGGTCGCCGTAGAACTTCGCCAACTCCTCCTCGCGCTTGGCCTGCTCGAGCTGGAACAGCTTCGAGCGCAGCGCCTTCATCGCCGAATCGCGGTTCTTGTGCTGGCTGCGCTCGGTCTGGCACGACACCACGATGCCCGTCGGCAGGTGGGTGATGCGGATCGCCGATTCGGTCTTGTTGACGTGCTGGCCGCCGGCGCCCGACGCCCGGAACGTATCGACCTTGAGGTCTTCCTTACGGATCTCGACCGCCAGATCGTCTTCGAGCTCCGGCACCACCTCGACCGATGCGAACGACGTCTGCCGTCGCGCTTGTCCGTCGAACGGCGAGATCCGCACCAGTCGGTGCACGCCCTGCTCCGCCTTCATGCGGCCGTAGGCGTACGGCCCCTTGATGATGATCGTGACGTTCTTGATGCCGGCCTCTTCCGCCTTCTGGAAGTCGAGCTCCTGGACCTCGTAGTCGTGGCGCGCGGCCCACTTCACGTACATGCGCAACAGCATCTCGGCGAAGTCCGAGGCGTCTACGCCACCGGCACCGGGCTGCAGCGTGACGATCGCGTTGGACGCGTCGTGCTCACCGCCGAGCATCAGTTGGAACTCGAGTTCGTCGAGCCCCTCGCGCAATTCGTCGGCGGCCTTCTGGAGGTCCCCCTCGACGCTCTGCGGGTCGTCCTCAGCCAGTTCGAGGAGCACGCCCGCGTCCTCGATGACCTGCGCCATGCGCTCGATCGGCTCGACGACCTGAACGCACAACTTCTTCTGTTGCACGACCTTCTGGGCGTTCTCCGGGCGGTCCCAGAAGCCCGGCTGGGTCATCCGATGCTCGATGTCGGCTAGCTCACGGTGTCGCTGCGCGTAGTCAAAGAGACACCTTGAGCGATTGGAGCCGCTCTTCGGCTGCCTTCAGAACATCCTGATGCTCTTGCAGACCCATGGGGCGAAGCAGCGTACCGAACCCGGTTCAAACAACAACCTCACCGGGTGGTTTTCCCGACCCACCGCACCGGTCAGATCACCTCGTCGGGCTGCTTCCCGGGCATACCTTCCAACCAGGGCCTTGATCGCACCGGGTTCCGTAGGGATGGGTTCCGCACGGTCGAACGGCAACCGCGTTGGGGCACCTCACCCGGGTGTCTGACCCGGCCGGGTTGTTGTTTGTACCGTGTTCGGTAGTTGAACTACTGCGGCCTCAGAGGAAGCGTCGCGGGGAGTGTTCCGCCGCCAGCGCAGCCCGGGCACGTCGTATCCCAGACAGGGTCGACCTGGCCGTTCGGCCCCTCCAGCCAGGAGGTCAGGCCAGCGTAGAGCTCGAAGCTCGCGAGCCGCTTCTCGAAGGGGGGCAGCCCGCAGGTGTGGTAGCGAACGGCAAACACGTCATACTTCTTGAACAGCATCCCGTGGACCTTGGTGCCCGAGATGCAGTCGTAGCCGCTCGGCTGCTGACCTGCGGGCTTACCCGAAATCGTCTCCTGATACTGCGTCGTCAGGGTCTGCTTCTTAGCCTGGGTCTTGATGCGCTTGCTGGCTGCCGAGTAAGTCGACGCATAGCCGGCTTTCGCCGCAGCCGCAGAAACGAGGGAGGTCATCCCTTCGACACCGAACTCCCACATGTTGTCAGCTTCGAACGCGACATCTGTCTCATAAGAGTCATTGGCAGAGACGGAGAACGAGCTGGTCTGGGTGATGACGCCGCAAATAACCGCGACCGACGGCCCATCCTGGTGACCCCGCTGACCGGTCTCGCGGACGTCGATCTTCCACGGCCCCCAGAAACACGTCCCCGTAGCGTCCGCCGGCACGGCATAATCGACGTAGAGCATGTTGTGGCCCCGCCCTATCGGCATTGAGACAGACCCGTCGTCGACCACAGCCGCCTGCGACTGGGGACCGACGGAGAAGTCACCAACGCAGTGCGAAGTCCAAGCGATGTTGACCGCATCCGCTGGGATGACCGGCGCTGCCGTCAAACTCCGCTGGATGTGCAGGCGGATGCCATCCATGTGTGGAGGCAAGGCGCCCGAAAGGGGGTTGCCGGCAGCATCCCGTGCCGACAGCCAAACCTGAAAGCACATCACACCGGCGCTCGCCGCCAAATCCGACCATGACACCTGCGGAACGACGATCAGCCTCAGCTGGGCATCCTGGCTGAGCACATTGGCGTCGACTTCGACCGTCCCCAGTCCTTCGATCGAGAACCTCCCACCTCGCGATGCGTTGACCATTCCCGTGTCGTAGCCAGCGTCAACCGGAACAATCGGCCGGTAGTGGACGCGATCGGATTCCGTAAACCGGACAAAACGGCGGAACGGCAGATATGCGGAGTGCTCGATGCGCACCACGAGCGGATCGGCTGGCGCGCTCATCTGAACATCGGGCAACCACGCCCACCCGTCGCCGGCAGTCACGGCCGACGTCGTGGTCTGGCTTGGGGCCGGCTCGACCAAGACGAATGCATCCTCCACCGGCAATCCGGTTGTCGCCGAACTGACGTGGATACGGGGACTCCAGGGCATCGCACCCGACGGAGGCTGCTGGCACGGAGGCGCCTCACTCCATGACAAGCACAGGGCGGTAGACAGGCCCATGAGACGACCCGGCACATCGAGAATCCGGCGCTTCGCTTTTCCTACTTTGACCATACGTATCTTCTTACCGCGTACCGCGCGTACCGAACCCGGTTCAAACAACAACCTCACCGGGTGGTTTTCCCGACCCACCGCACCGGTCAGATCACCTCGCCGGGCTGCTTCCAGGACATACCTTCCAACCAGGGCCTTGATCGCCCCGGGTTCCGTAGGGATGGGTTCCGCACGGTCGAACGGCAACCGCGCTGGGGCACCTCACCCGGGTGTCTGACCCGGCCGGGTTGTTTTTTGTACCTGGTTCGGTACGGGAGAAATAGAACCCGCGACGGGCACTGCAGGCAAAGGATCGAAGTCGGCGAATCATGGCCCGTCGCGGGTCCCGGTGTACGGTCCTCGCTTGCCGCCGTCGCAGCCATTCTCGGCGCGGGCGGGGCTTGCATAAGTCCTTGCTGCACTGGCCTCGGCGCCCGTCGCGGCGAGGGGGCGAAGGAACCGCGTTCGCATCGCGGATTCGCCCGGGGAATGTCGGATTGGACGAATCCGCAGACTCTCGGAGTGGGACGGTCAGTCGGCTCGATCGGTTTCGTCGGCCTCGCCGCTGATCAGGCGCCGCAGCCGTTCGAAGAACGCGGCCCAGGCGGCCTGCGCGGCCCTGGTGTTCTCGCGGATGGTCACGTCACGTTCGAACGTCTCGGCGAGCAGCTCGAGCAGGGGCACGCGCGATTCCTCGGGGGTCGCAGGGTCTAGGATCGTCGCCACCATCGGTCGCACGGCCTCCAGGAAGCGGGGGTCGGTGTTGCGATGGCGAATCGAGAGTTCTTGGATCAGGGTGTCGACGCGGTCCATGGTCTGGGCGGCCAGCCGTGACTCGGCGTGCCGAAACAGACTACCACCCGGATCCCGGCGGGGACGGGCCGCCGAGCCGTCGCGGATCGGGCCGGCCCCATGCCATCGGCCGATGGCGAAAGTGGGACTGCGCGATTCGCCGTCAGATTGCGACCGAGTCCGAACCCGAGCCGCGCTTGCGGGCCAGCTCTTCGGACGACTTGTAGCTCTTCAGCTTGTTGTAGAGGGTCTTGGTGTCGATCCCGAGGATGCGCGCGGCACGCGTCTTGTTGCCGCCGGTCGACGCCAGCACGCGCTGGATGTGGCGCTTCTCGATCTCCGCCAGTGGCAGGGTGAGAAGCTCGTCGATCGAGTTGTCGGCGATCAGGCGGCGGAGATCCGCCGAGGATTCGACCAGCACGTAGTCGTGCTCCGCGCCTTCGATGTGACCGCGCAGTTCGTCGATCGAACTGCAAGTGGAGACCATGCAACCCCACTCCGCGGTGGCCTTGTTGAGGTTCTTGGCAGCGGGATCCTGGGCCGAATAGACGAGCAGTCGTTTGCCGAGAGTCATGAGCGGTGGTTCCACCCGCGCCTGGGTGGCACTTGCGGCAGCGATCCGCAGACGCGGCGCGGGCTACTTGGGTCAGGGGTCCTTGGGGGCGAGTTTCGTTGCTACGAGACGTGGGCGATCACGTGAGGTTCCTGCCGACATTTCCGGAATCTCCGCCGAGCGCCGGTAGCAGCCGGAGGAGCGTCCTCAGCAGGTCTGCTAGAGGCGCTGCCGCGCCCTGTAACGTCACGACCCTGCAACGACCGCTGACGTAAGGAACGGACCCAAGGAACGAAAGCTCCCTTGCCGTCAAGACTTCCGCGGCACGAGCGAGATGTGTCCCGACGCGGTGCGGAGAATGACCTTGGTTCGCCCGTCGCCGACCCGGCCGTTCACCGCGGCCCCGTAGCCCCCGTCGCCCACGGTTCGCGACTCGAGATCGAAATCGGTGCCGATGCGCCCGATCTCGGCGTGCGCGGAGACCTCGTAGCCACCGCCGGCCGGCACGTGGCACTGGATGGTGCCCTTGCCGGTGCTGAGCAGGATCTTTTCTCCGACTTCATCGAAGAACGCCTGCATGTCGCCGTGCTTCGACTGCACGTCGAGATCCCCGTGGTGGCCGAAGGCGATCAAGACGCCGTGGCCGGTGGTCGCCGTGACGCCCCCGCGACAGTCCTCGAACCGCAGATCGCCGCGCCGCGTGTGCACCTCGCTGGCGGCGCGGCGGCCGACCATCGTCACGTGCCCGTTTTCGCGCACCTCGACGTCGAGGGGCAGCTCGGCCGGCACGCGGATGCCACCCTCGAACGCGATCATCCCGGTCACCCCCGCCGGCCGCGCCGGCGTGCGCACGACCAGCACGGTCGGGTCCGCCGGGTCGGGCGCTCCCGTCAACCCCGGCGGCACCTGCCGCAGCGCGACCAGGCCTTCGTCCGAGGTGGCGTCCATGCGCACACCCCCTTGGAACGCAACGACATCGGACGTGGCGGCCGATTCGGGCACGGCGATGTCGATGGTGCCGTTCTCGACCACCAGCCGGATACGGCGCACCTGCTCGCCGATCGGGATCGCGCCCGAGCAGACCGCGACGGCACGGTGCGAGCAGCCGGCGGTGAAGAGCGCCAACAGGGCGGTGGCGGCGGCGGCGCGGCGGCGGTTCGGTAGGCGGTTCATGATGCTTCGAGCCCGGAAGATCCCGCCGGGGCGGGTTTTTCGTCGTCGTGGAGTTTCCTTGTCAGGATCCCGTCCTCAAAGGTCGGTTCGCGTCCGATGATGCCTCGGGGACGCGGCGTTGTCCCACGCCCGATCGAATCTCCCGCGCCATGGCCCAGTCCAACACCGACTACCAGCCGGACCCGGTCACGATGGTCTCCTACCATCGCGCCCTGGCCGAGCACGCGGACGGCCTGAAGGCCTACGCGACCCGCCTGCTGGGTGACCCGATCGCCGCCGAGGACGTCGCCCAGGACGCGTTCCTGGCGCTCTACCGCCACCTCAACCAGGTGCCGGCCGCCGCCTTCCGGCCGTGGCTGTTCCGGGTGGCGCGCAATCTGTGCCTGGACCAACTGCGTCGGCGGAAGTTCAAACTGAGCCTGTTCCGCGACCTGCAGAAGGACGACGAACAGCCGTTCACGCCGAACGACCGGCGCGGCGATCGTCCGGACGAGGTCGCCGAGACGCGCGAGGCGCAGGAGGCGATCGAGAAGGCCATCCAGGAATTGCCGGCCAAGTTCCGGGAGGCCTTTCTGCTCTGCGAAGTCGAAGGGATGAGCTACGAAGACGCTGCCGCGGTGATGGGCTGCCCGGTCAAGACGGTCTCGACCCGGCTGTTCCGCGCGCGCCAGCGCTTCGCTTCCCTGGTCAGCCGTTTGATCAAGGTGTGACCCGACCGATGAACTGCAACACCTGTCGCTACGAACTATCCCAGTGCCTCGACGGCCGACTGCCGTCGGGCCGCCGCGCGCTCGTCCTCGCCCACGCCGAGACGTGCACCGATTGCGGCGCCTTCTGGAAGGAGCTTCAGGCGGCCCAAGAGTTGACGCTGTCACTGCAGCCGATCTCCGTCGGTGACGACTTCCGGGCGTCGCTGTGGGAACGCATCCACGCCGGCGAAGGCACGCCCGAAGCCGTATTCCACGAGCCGGTGCCGACCTGGACCAAGGTGCGCTACGCGCTGACCGGTGCGGCCGCCGCCGCCGCGGTGCTGGTCGGCGCCACACTGCTGAAGGAGGACCCCGCACCCGCCTTGATCGACCGCGGGGAGGTCGCCACCGCAGCGGTGACGCCGCCCGCACCCGCACTCGTACAGCCGCCCGCACCGGCACAGCTCGCCGGCGGCATGCAGGACCGGGTCCCACTGGCCCACAACCCGCTGATCTCGGCCGCCAAGCCGCTGACGTTCGACCTGGTTGCACTGGAGACGGCGCGCCAGCTCGAACAGCGCTACGCGGCGGCGGCCGCGGGCGTGCGCATGATGCGCGATCCGAGCCTCGATCAGGAACGCGCCATCGAGAGCGTGCTCGAGAACGTGACCGAGCTGCGCACGTTCGGTGAAGTGCTGCTCGACCTGCGCAACCTCCGCCGCCTCGAGTTCACCGACGAGCAGGTCGACCAGGATCTGCGCTTCGCGGTGCGCCTGCTGGCGCAGACGCATGCGGTCGCGGACCGGTCGCCGCGCATGATCGACGAACTCGTCACGCCGGCCCTCACCGATCGTCTCGGCACCATCTCGCGGGCGATCATGGTGCGGCCCTCGGCCGACGCCAACGAAGAGCTCGACACCCTGCTGCAGCTCAACGTGACCCGCCCGGACGTGTTTCCGAAGCTGTTCGTCGTGCTCGGCAACTCCGAGGGCGATGCCGGCGAGTTCGACGTGCGGGTGCCCGGCGTCACGTTCTTGATGATGGGCGACTGCGGGCCGAGCCTGGTCGCCCCGCGCAGCGAACTGTTGCGCAACCACCTGCGGGTGATGGTGGACTTCGGCGGCGGCCGGTAGGCAACTCCGCCGGCCGGCTGGGGTAGAGTGGGCCTGCCCCGCAACCTCCGCCAGACCCGGCCGCATGCTGACCCTGATTCTGACCGCCGCACTCGGCGCGCTCGGCGCACTCGGCGCCCCCACGGAGACCGCTGCCACGGCGCCGGTCTTTACTTGCCAGAACCCCGACAACAAGGCGCTGAAGGCGCTCCACGCGTGGTTGAAGCTCTACCGCAAGGGCCGCATCGACTATCGCAGCGACGAGGACAACACCAAGCACTCGATCGCGGTCAAGTACAAGCTGCGCAGCAAGGGTGACCTCGGCAACTCGACCTGGGCCGGAGACCTGCGGCTGATTCTCGAGGCGGTGGCGCGCCGCAACGACGCCGAAGCCGCACGCGCGCTCGGCGAAGTGGCGGCCGTCGGGCTCGACGACGGCAAGTACACCTACGCGATGGCGCCGTATTCGGTGCGCTCGGCCGCGCTCGAACAGGTCGCGAAGCTGACCGGCCACGACGCGAAGGCCGCACTCGCGGCGGGCGCGCGCGGCGAATGGAAGGCCCGCCGC